>CANQFF010000010.1 GCA_947598345.1 uncultured Bacilli bacterium | reverse complement strand
TAGTTTCAGCATTGATTGGATGAGCTATATCGTGATATTCACCATCTGCATTTTTTCTACTTGGCATTGCGATAAATAATCCATCTTTACCCTCTATAATTCTTATGTCGCGAATTACAAAGCAATCATCTAATAGAACAGATGCTATTCCTTTCATTCTAGTATCATCATTTTTTTTGTGAACATTAACTGACGTTATTTTCATAAAATCATCTCCTCCTGTTATATTTCACAATTTAAGTATATAATAAATATGTTAAAAATGCAAGTATTATTTAATTATTTTTTAAAGATTTATCTATTTGTCTTTTTATATCTTTTTCCTTTATAGATTGTCTTTTATCATATAATTTTTTACCTTTACCTATACCTATAAGAATTTTTGCTTTATTATTTTTAAAATATAATTTTATAGGTACAAGTGTATATCCACTTATCTCTATTTTATCTCTTAATTTTAATATTTCTTTTTTGTTTAATAATAATTTTCTTGTTCTTCTTTCTTCATGGTTAAATATTCCTGCATTATCATACTTACCTATATACATGTTAAGTAACCATACTTCATTATTTTTTATTACAGCATAACAATCTTTTAAATTAGCTAGACCAGCTCTAATAGATTTTATTTCTGTACCTTTTAATACTATACCACATTCTATTTCATCTTCTATATAATAATCATAATTTGCTTTTTTATTTTTTATTTCTAGCATGTTAGTTTACCTTTCTATTTACTATACCTAAATATTCTTGTTCAATAGACTTATAATTATTAAGAATACTATCATCCAAATTTTCAAAAGGTATTACTTTGAAATTCCTATAGCTGGTAGTACAATAAGTGTATAAAAGTTTATAATCTATATTTTCAAAAGTAACTTTATCATTATCTACAACTATATCCATACCAACCATTAGTCCTATTATATTTTCTAATCCTAAAGTCCATTGTGCGGAAATAAAATTTCCAAGTGAATATATTACTAAAGTATCTCCAACATAATCAACAGGTTGAATAACATGTGCATGTGATCCTATTATCAAATTAACACCTAGGCTAGATAAATATTTTGCTTCTTCTTTTTGTGTTTGATTTGGCTCGTGTGTATATTCTTCCCCCCAATGCATAGATACTATTATTACATCAACCTCATCTTTTATGCTTTCTATATCAGTTTTTGCTTGTTCATTTGAATATACATTAATTAAATAATCTTTACCATATGGAACAGCTATACCATTAGTTGAATCAGTATAAGCAATAAATGCATATTTTATTCCATTTTGTTCATAAACTTTTATTTTACTTGCTCTATCAGTATCAGAATTATTTTGTCCGCTTGTTATAACTCCTTGATTTTCCCAAAACTTAACTGAATATAATATTCCAGTTTCACCTTTATCTAAAGCATGATTATTTGCTAAACTAACCATATTAAATCCAGCACTTACTAAATCTTCACCTATTTCATCTGGTGAGTTAAATAACGGATAATTTGATATTCCTAAATTTTTACCACCTATTATTGTTTCTTGATTATAATATCTTAAATCATATTTTTCTATTAATGGAGTTATTTCTGTAAACATATGACTAAAGTCATAATTACCATTTCCTAAATTAGCATCATAATAAACACCACTATGTATCAAAGCATCACCAACAGCTACTAAAGACATTCTTTTTGGTTCAGGCTCAACTATTTCATTTGGCACTTCATTAGTGTTATCTTTCTTTGGATCTGTTTTTTTATTACTATCATTAAATAGCATTATTCCTGTTATTATTAAACCTACTATAATTATAAATATAACTATAAATAGTATAATTTTTTTCTTTTTCAATTTTCTTTTTTTCATACAAAGAACACTCCTTTAACTATCCATTTACAATAGCCATATACTTTTTCTCTATGGCCTCATAATCGTTAAGTAAATTATTATTTAATTTTGGAAATGGTATAACTTTAAAATTTGTACTATTATTTGAATAAGAAAGTATTAACTCCTTATATAAATTATCAAACTTTACACCGTCTTCATCTACTATTATATCTACACCAACTATAAGACCTATTCCTTGATTTATTCCAAGTGTCAATTGATTTGATATAAAATTTCCTAAAGAATATATAACTAGTGTATTATTAATATATTCTACAGGTTGAACGACATGTGGATGATGTCCAATTATTAAATTAACACCTAGGCTAGATAAATACTCAGCTATTTGCTTTTGACTACTATTTGGTGTATTACTGTATTCTTCACCCCAATGCATTGACACAATTATTACATCTACTTGACTTTTAATAGCCTCAATATCATTCTTTGCTTTCTCAGCGCTATACATATTAACTAAATAATCTTTCTTTAATGCATTTCCATTTAAACTAGTAGTATAAGCTAAAAAAGCATATTTTATTCCATTTTTTTCATATACTCTAACCCTATTTCTATCTTCCATACTTGTATATGAACCAGCTGTATTTACATCTTTTGTACTCCAATAACTATTCGAATATAAAATTGCATCTTCACCTTTATCTAAAGCATGATTATTTGCTAGGCTTATTAAATTAAATCCAAGATTAACTATTTCATCTCCTATTTCATCTGGTGAATTAAAGCTTGGATAACCGCTTATTCCTAATGCACTGCCCCCTATTATTGATTCTTGATTACAAAATTTCAAATCATATTTTTTTATAATTGGTTCAACCTCTGTAAACATTTTATGAAAGTTATATGTATCATTTGAACTATCGTATGCATCTTTATACACACTTTCGTGTATTAATACATCACCAACTGCAAATAATGATAATTTTTTTGTTTTTGGTTCTTCAGGTTCAACTGTAGAGTTTACTTCTGATTTACTTTTATCGACATTTTTCTCGTTTTGATTTTTAAAAATAATTACTACAATTATAATTAAAATTAAAATAATTAATAATCCAGCATAAACACCTTTTTTTAATTTTCGTTTCACTTTATTATCACCAACAATATTATAAAACAAAAAAGAGATAAAGTCTATCTCTTTAACATAAAATCGACCGTATGGTTTATCTTGCTGGCTGATTTAACAACAACTTTTACTTCATCACCTAATCTATATCCTCTCTTATTATTATTACCTACAAGAGAAAATGTTGATTCATCATATCTATAATAATCATCTGTTAAATCATCTATTCTAATTAAACCTTCTATTTTATTAGGTAGCTCAATAAACATTCCAAAGCTCATAACACCAGATATTATTCCTGTAAATTCTTCACCGATATGTTTTTCCATATATTCTGCCATTTTCATATCATCTACTTCTCTTTCACATTCTATTGAGGCTCTCTCTCTTTCAGATGACCAGGAAGAAATAGGAACTAGTTTAGTATCCCAATATTTTAAAGTTTCGTTATCTATTTTATTTTCAAATAAATATGTTCTAAGCAATCTATGTACTGTTAAATCTGGGTATCTTCTAATAGGAGATGTAAAGTGTGTATAACATTTACTAGCAAGGCCAAAATGTCCTATATTGTTTTTATCATATACTGCTTTTTGCATACTTCTAAGAAGTAATGTAGAAAGTACAGAATATTCCTTTACATCTTTAAGCTCACCTAGTAAATCTTGCATTGATTTAGGAGTTATTTTTTTCATTTTATGAACACTATGACCAAGCACACTAACAAAATTCAAAAAATTATTTATCTTCTCTTCACTAGGCTCACCGTGAACACGATATATAAAAGGATATTCTAAGTATGTTATATGTCTAGCTACTGTCTCATTAGCAGCTATCATAAAATCTTCTATTAAGTTTTCACCGATACCACGATTTCTTAATACTACATCTATTGCTTCTCCTTCTTCATTTGTTATTATCTTTGCTTCATCAATATCAAAATCGATATACCCTTTTGATATTTTATTTTTCCTTAAAATTGAAGCCAAATCACTCATATCTCTTAATTTATCAACATATGGCTCGTATCCTTCTGGAATAATATTATCTTCTAAAATACTATTAACCTTCTTATATGTCATTTGTATATTTGATTTTATAACACTTTCAAATATATCATATTCTTTTACTTCACCACTACCGTCAATTTCCATAACACAACTTAGCGCTAATCTATCAACATTAGGATTTAATGAACATATACCATTAGATAATTGATGTGGCAACATAGGTATTACAGTATTAGATAAATAAACACTTGTTCCCCTTTTAAAGGCTTCTTCATCTAACGGACTATTTTCTTTAACATAATAACTTACATCAGCAATATGTACACCTAGTTTATAGTTTCCATTATCTAATTTTTCTATAGATACAGCATCATCTATATCTTTAGTATCATCGCCATCTATTGTAAAAATAATTTCATTTCTTAAATCTACTCTTGAAGAATATTCACTTTCTAATACATGATCTGGAATAGTTTTTAATTGTTCTAATACATCTTTTGGAAATTCTTCTTCTATTTCATATTTAGCTGCTATACTTAAAATATCTACACCTGGATCATCAACATGACCTAAAACTTTTATAATAACTCCTTTATAATTATTGTTACTTATCCTATTTAAAAGTCTTACAACTACTTTATTACCACTTACAGCGCCTAAAGTTTTATCAGAATCTATTTCTATATTTAAATTAACTTTTTTATCATCTAAATCGATTAAACATTTATTATTTTTAAAGTATACTTTACCAACAAACTGTTTTAATTTTCTTTCAATTACTTTTACTATTCTTCCTTCTAACTTAAGACCTTTTTTTGAAGTTATTTCTACTATTACTTGGTCATTATTTATAGCGCCGTTTAGATTATCTTGGTGTACAAAAACATCTTCATCACCAATAATATCTACAAATCCATATCCTTTTTTTGTAGATAATAAAATTCCTACTTTTAAATTACTGTTATCAAAAAGCATGTATTTATCTTTTTTTGTTCTATAAATTTTATATTCCTGCTCTAATTCATTTAATTCTTTTAAAAGTTCCTTTAATTCATCTACACTTTTTAATCCTAAGCTTTCTTCAATTTCTGATACTGATAACGCACTTGCATCCTTACTTAATATTTCTAAAATTTTATCTTTCAAAGTAATCACCATTTATATTATAATTTATTTATATAAATAGTTGCAATACCTTTTTAAATAATTATAATAAAAAATGTAAAGAAAAATAAGATAAATTAATATCTTATTCACTCAAAATCCAAGCCTCGTATCCTCCAGTTACATTTATAACATTGTAACCATTGTTTTTTAATATTTGACATATTTTTCTACTTTGAATTCCTTTTTGACAATAAATATAATATTTTTCATATTTATTTAAATATTTATTATAATTTATCAACAATTGTTCTAAAGGAATATTTTTTGCCATAGGTATATGTTTGTCATTGTATTTTTCAATACTTCTTATATCTATTAAATTTACATTACCAAGATTCCTTAGTTCGGATACAGAAATACTTTCTATCATATAACCACCCTAATACATTATATGAAGGCAATTATATTTTATAAAGTTAAATAGTTTATTCATCTGAGAAGAAATCGTCAAAAAATTGATCATCTGTAACATCATTTGAATCAGATAACTCTATAGATTCTGGTTTAGTAACATTGTTGTCCTCTTTTTTAGATAATAGATCTTCAATCGTATTACCTTTTTCATTATTGATTCCTTTTTTCAAATTTTCTTGTCTTTCTTCTTCTTCTAACTCAGCTATTTTAGCATCTATTCTTTTAACAAAATCATCGACATTAAAACTATTATTACCACCTGCATTTCTAGTTGGATTATGTTCTGAAACTTCAAATGGATTAAATGGAAGTCCACCAAAAGGTGGCGTAGGAGTATTTTTCGCCATATCTGAATTTAGCATTCCATTTATTTTTTCTTCTCTTTTTTTATTTACAAATGTTTTTAAATCGAATGTTTTAACAGGTACTTTTTCCCTTTTTGGATATTCTGCCTTTGGAAAATTATGACCCCAATTCATTTGAAAATTAGGTGTTAATTTTGTTTTAAAAGGCATTGTTCTAAGTCTTAATATTATTGTTTCCCACTGACTAAGTCTTTGTAAATCACTTACTGTAACAAGAGGTGTTGATGAAGTTTTTTCTTTTTCTTTAGATTTTACTTCACCACACATTTTACTTATTTCTTCAAGTGCACTAAGCTCTGTACTTATTAAGTAAACAATATTACCGCAGTTACCTTTAATAGTTTCTCCATTTTCTTTTCCATACACTTCGTATAATTGAGCGAAGTTTTGAATTATAAATGTAAAACGAATATTTCTAGAACGGGCAGCTGTTACCATCGTTGTAACATCTTTTAAAGGTGGCATATTAGCAAACTCATCTAGTATAAAATTAGTTCTATGAGGAAGTTTTCCACCAGATTCTTGCGCTACAGAAATTAAAGTTTCATAACATTGTTTCAAAAAAATTGTAACAAGTGAATGATATGTTGTTTTTTCATCCTGAATTACTATAAAAACTGCAGTTTTTTTAGTTCCAATATCTCTCATATCAAAATCATTATTTGATAGCATTTCAGATAAATTAGCACGAGAGGCAAACAACTGTATCTTTTGTTTAAATACAGAAAGAATACTTCCCTTAGTTTCAGAAGGTGCCATTAAAGTTGAAGATGCCTTTGTATATGCAGTACCTCCTGGATCTTTATAACTAAAATAATCTTTTATATATGTCGTATTTGCAAGCTTTTCCTCACCTATAGTTGTCATTAAACTTATACTATTTAAATTTATTTCATCTTCAGCAGCATCTTCAAAAAGAGCACAAGCTAATCCGGCAAAATAGTCAGCTGAGGTATTTTCCCAAAATGGATCTTGCCCCTTAGCGCTTGGATCGTGAAGAATATTAGCAGCTAAGTCTTCTAATAATTCAACTGATTTATCTATATTACCACTTTTATAAAGTGAATAAGGTAAATACATAGGATTCCAAGCATTTCCCTGTTGAGGATCACGGAAATTAAGTAAAACTATATTATATCCTAAACTTTTTAAATAATTAGAAGTATTTTCATATATCTCTCCCTTAGGATCGGTAATAATCATTGATTCATCGTGTTTTGCAAGTAGATTAACCATAGGCAAAACTGTGGTTTGTGTTTTACCAGCACCAGTAGAACCAATTACAAGATTATGATATCCACCATTATCAACCCAAACTTTCTTGGGATTCATAATCAATGGGATTCCAGCTGCATCTGCTTTTGGAGCTAAAGGGTCAACACACTCCACATCAAGACCTTTTTCAACTTCACTTTGTTTTGCCCATCTAGAATAATTTTTTTCCTTTCTTGCGCTTATTGATAAGCCTATTCCTTTTTCATCCTCTTCTCTTTCAAAAAATACTGACTTTACCCCTGCAAAAGCGGCAACAATACCAGCGAAAAAGAAAACAAGAGTTGCAGCAATATTTTTAGGTAAAAAAGCCAAAAAGAAATTAATTGTAAATGATTCACCATTTATAAAATTTGAAACATTTGCAACAGCAAAACTTACTACAATAAGCCAAACAAATACAAAAATACAAAATATTAGTACATCTTTAGAATCGGCCCTAAATTTTAACTTCATATTATCACCTATATTTCTACTGTATAATCATCTAAATATACTTCATATTGTAAAACACCATCTGTTTTAAATATATACAAGTTATTATAACTATCATATGCACCATATACATTATGACCACCTATAATTTCAGAGTAATATTTTGATAAGGTATTGGAATAATGAGATTTATTTATATAATCTTGAAAGGCACTTACACTTCCAAATTTTTTATCTCTATATTCTTTATTTAATAAATTATATGCAGCAGTCATATCAGTTCTAAGTTGATTTACATAATCTATTAAATATACTTTAGACATATATTCATCAGATATATTTACTATAGAATACTCATTTACGCCATATACTTTTGGAACCATATTATATTTATCGTTTTCAGAGTATGCTGGTTTATATATATGTTTACTCGCTATATACTCGCGAACTACATAAAAACCTAAAAGACCTATAAATATGACTATCAAAACTACTAGTAATCTATTTTTAGATATAAAAGCCATTATACCATCTCCTAATTAAATATCTCTCCGTCATAAGGTTCAACACTAAACGACATATTTTGTTCATCTAATATTACAATTAAATAATAATCTTCTGAAGTCTCTTTAGAATTTATTACATCTTTTCTTATTGTACCATAAACATAATATTTATAAACACTTTTTGATAAATGTTGCTCAAACATCTTCTTTGGTTGAAATTCTTGTAAATTAGAAGATGTTTTAATATAAGAATATATATTAGAAGAATTTATATTATATTTATCTTTATATTCATCACTAAGTAAAACCAAAAGACTATCTGTATTATTACTTGTTAAATAAGTTAAATACTTTGAAACACAGGATGACACAGTATAAAATCTACTATTATCTTTAACTATCGATATCGTCTTTGTATCTATAACCTCTTCATCTTTTCCTTTAGTTGAATTTATTATATTATAAACTAATACTGCAATAAGCGCAATTAATATAACTAAAGCGAATATTTTTTGATTTCTATCTTCTTTTTCCATTGTATCACCTATAATCCAAATATATCATATCTTATTTGAGATTTAACTTTAAGTTGCCAAGCTGTATAATCATTTTGCTCACATACTGTAGTTTCTGATCCCTTTGGACAATTATTAACATCATTACAAGTAATTTGTGTAGAACAGTATGAATCACCATAAACATAATTTAAGAACTCACAACCTGAACCTGGGCTTACACCTATCTCATATCTGTAATCACCAACCCAAGAATAAACTGATTGCATTCCAGATAGTGTTCCTGGTAAACCGTGTCCAAGTGGATCACAACCAGCTTCAGATCTCTGCTCATATCTACTAGTTATAAAATCTGCAAGACTTCCACCAACTTCGTATTGAGCCAAAGTATAAGCATATCCAGCTATACCTTCACTAAGTGAACCATATTTTGCGCCAGCATTACAGCCATTACCATTTGTTATTCCAATTCCCCAATAATTATTCGTATACTGGCAGGCAGGGCTTAAAGTCCAACTTTGTTCAGCACCAGCAGTTACAACAACTAATTCTGGGTTAACATTATTTTTTAATGATGCATCATAAACAGTTGCAGCGTTAGCAGCAAAATTATTACAGAAGCCACTATTTCCAGATCTTGTACAATAATCATTCATTTTAGAAATGAATTCTTCTTTTGACAAAATTGTTGTAGATAGTGAAAAATCATTACCGCTTCCAGATGATGTAGGTCTAGGATTATCTGAATTTATATATTGACTAGGATCAACAGCATTGTTACTAGAATCTGCTCCTATTCTAATTTCAAAATGAAGGTGAGTTCCAGTTGTATTACCACTATTTCCCATTTTGGCTATAACTTGTCCTTGTTCAACCACATCACCTGCCATAACAGTAATAGAATTTTTAGCTAAATGAGCATATAAAGTATAAGTACCATCACTATGCTTTATTTTAACATAATTACCATAACCCCCACCGTCTTCCTCATTTCCATAATAACCATCGTCATTATATGAGATCTGTGAACTGTTAGTTGGATATATAACTTCTCCAGACTTTGCTGCTATTACATTTATCCTACCAGCTTCATATCCACCATTTCCAATATCTAATCCACTATGAAAAACTTTATCAGAAGAGCCACCCGGATTATCTCTTTCACCAAAAGGTGAAGTTATATATGTAGAGATAGGATCACTATCGTCAAATTCTAAATCTTCAACACCAGCTACTGGCCACCAAAACGAAGTAGAACTAGAATTATACACAATTTTTTCATTATAAGATCCTACTAAATCCTCATATTGCTGTTTAGTATTATATATTTCTGTTATTCTATTTCTAATCCCAGTCTCATTATTAGGATCAACAAATTCATATGCGTATACATTAGTAAAAAGGCAAAACAATGTTATAAAAAATATACTTTTTTTTATTATTCTATAAAACATTATCTCACCTCCAAAACTAAAATTTATTTGAATTTTTATTCTTTCTTATAATAACATATCCTGTTATTCCAACAATAATAATTACAAAAATTACTATTATTATCAAATACATATTTGTAGAATTGTTTGTAACTGATTTATCATAAGTAAATTTTATTTGCTTATTACTATCTTTAGTAAAATTCCAAATATATTTACCATTACTTTCCTCATCTGCATTTGTAGATATAACTTTATAATTTGTCTTTAAAACTATTTTTATAGTTTCTAAATTTTCATAATATTCATAACACTTAAAATTAAATCCTGTGTCAAGTGTAACTTCACTACCATTTACTGTTACTCTTGGATTTATGTAGCACTGATTTAAAATTGATGAATTTTCAATAGAATTTATAGTATTAGTGTACTCAATGCCTAATTTATCATCACTATTAATAGATTTAATTTTACCATTTTTATTAGAAAATCGATCATCTATACTATTAACAGTAGCATCAAACATATCTCTTATTGTCCATCCACTATCATTTCTATCATCAAAAATAAGTTGATTAGTTTCGATTGCTGTTAATTTTTCGGTTATTTTATCATCCTTAATATTAATCTCATAAGTAGCTGTACAGCCAGTTAAAAGTATTAAACATATAAACACAATTATTTTTTTCATATTAATCCTCTTTTACATATACATGTGCACTATAAACTTTATAAAGTGAATAAACTAAATTAGAATCACTTACAGGATCTATCATATACAACTCTTTACTATTTGCATCAGCATAATCAAGTGCGACATAATGACTAACAGCACTCTCACTTAATCTACCTACAGCTAAAACAATATAATATTTATTAGGATCATAACTATTTAATTTCTCAACTATACTATCTCTAGATAATCCAATTAAACTAATTTCTGTACTATATTTAAATGATGGCGCTAGATTAGTTGTACTACCCCAAATAAAGTAACCACCATCTACAAATGAATAATATTTTAGTGCAACGCCAGGATTAATTGGAGTTACTACAGTTCCCGTTCCACTTCTTGCCATTTGAATAGTTACAGATGTTATTAAACACCCTATCTGGCACATACTATCATTACTCTTAGGAACAATTAAATTACTCCAACTTTGTCCACATTGTCTCCACTGTCTATAACTTCCTGATGCTTCCACGGCTGGTTTATTTGGTGTTTCACTACTGCCACTATTATTATTACTTTCATTTTCATCATTTTCAGCATATCCACCATCTAATGGTTCAGAAGATAAGTAATATTTTTTTTCAATAAATTCTTTCAAAAATTCTCTATATTTTTCATCATCTATTACATAACATTTACCATCTACTGGTTCATCACATTCATCTGATGATTTTACGGACACCATATTTTGAGCAAGTACTTCCATGTCGTGCGTACTAGATGTCTTAGTAGTTATATAACCAGTCCAATCAAAATAATAATCAAATTCATCAATAGGTAACTTTCTAGCAGTATTTTTTCTATCTAATTCGGACATATTAGAACTAAAAACTACATTCATGTCATCAGATTGAATACTAAGTGTTGCCATTAAAAGTGGCAAATCTAAATATACATTGTAATTATCTCTATATGATATATATAGATTATACATTTTAAAGAAAAAATCGTAAACCATATTTTCGTCGTAATTTTTACTAGCATCCGTTACCTGTGGAAAATAATCTTCTAATTTATCTAAATCAGCTTCATTATATTTTCTTTTTAAATATTTTGTACTAGCTGATGAAGTTTTAACTAGATTAGATTCTTTTAATTTATGTTGTTTAAAACTAAATATTTTCTCATCATCTATAACAAATTCGAATCCTACTTCTTCATCTTCTATTGGAGTGTTTAAATCATCTCCACTATCAATTTTCTTATTTACTTTATTTTCAGCATCTTGTTGAGATAAAGAATCCGCACTTCCTAAACCAACTGCTTTTAGAAATACATAAGAACCCAAAAGAATTGGTAAAAGAAATATCATCATAAGTGATATACAAGGTATTAAAAACATACCAATTTTAATCAATTTACTTGATAATTCTATAGTAACATTATTTTCTTCGGGTTTACTTTCTTCTTTTTTCTCTCCACCACTTCCACCAAACATTTTATCAAGAAATGCGAGTGGAGCGTTTTTCTTCATAATACCATCCATGACTTTTTGTCCGATTTCACTATCTACAACCTTATCACTCACCGCTGATGGTACCCCTGCTGCCTTTAACCCTGTTTTTGCAGCAGTATTAACTACACTACTATGTTGAGATTTTGAATTTTTGCCACTATTATTATTTGTATTTCCATTTACATTTTGATTTTCTTTTTCACTATTAGGTTTAGGCGATACAAAATTTTTTTTAGGATTCATTGAAGGATTACTTGAGGAATTAAAAGAGCTATTATTCCTTACACTATTATTGTAAGCTCTAACCTTTTCCTCAAGTCTTTTTTTTTCATTTGAGGCATTTAAAGCCTTAATAGATTGATTTTGACCACCATTATTATTCATTTAAATACCTCCTATCTGCTATAATCCTCCGCCGCTTCCAAAAGAGTCTAATTCCTCTGGTGAAACTATTATATTTATTCTCATTCTTCTGCTTCCGCAAACAAACAAAGCTTCACCTTGAGAATATTGTTTGATACTTTCCTTTTCATTATCATTCAAATCTATTAACTTAGCTAAATCATCAACTGCTTGTTTTTTAAGACCCATTACTAAATAGTAAGAAGCATTATCAAATATAGCTTTACCTTGTGTAATAACACTAGGATCACTAAAATCTGTTGGTTGTTGTGTTATTATTATAGTACCTGTATTATACTTTCTTGCTCTACGCTGAATTTGAGCCAAGAAATCTGCACCTAATGTGTTTCCCCCACTTAAAAGTACATGAGCTTCATCAACCATCATAACAGTATTAATAGAGCTATCCAAAGTTAATCCCCAAGCATATTTCAATATATTAAAGAATAATGCATTTCTAATATTAGCATCAGAATTCATAATTTCTCTTATATTAAATACTATAAAATTACTTTGAGGTTTAATAGTAGTATGACCATCAAAATAATATTTAAGTTCCCTAACTATAGGTCTTATTTTTATTTCTAATCGTTCAAGAACATCTTTTTCCTGAGTTTTTTCAGGCATAGATAAAATTCTACCTTTTATAGTTGCATATACATCTTTAAATGTAGGATAATCTTCTGGTTTATATTTAGTAAAATCAGAATTAAAATCAATACCAAATCTTTTATAAGTTTCTTGGACAACTTCACTAAACATATTTACTACATCCTCTTCAATAGTAGGATCATAATACTTCAAAAAGGCTTTAATAGTTTGTAGTGTACGAGTAAAAACTGTATATCCTAATCCTTGCTTTATTTCTTCATCATCAGCATCCATTATAACTTCAAGTGGATTTATCATACCAAAAGATCCACCTTTACCAAGGCTTATAAAATCGCCATCGAATGCCCTTGTCATTTCTTCAAGTTCGCCTTCTGGATCTATTACAACTATTTGATAATTATTTCTGATATGACTTCTTAAAAGCAATTTTGCAGCTGTAGATTTACCACTACCAGAAGTACCAAGTATAATCATATTAGCATTATTTCTGTTTCGTTCTTTTTTAATTTGATATAAAAATTGATTAAATAAGATTACTCCTCCGGAAAAATCTATTCCAAGTAAAGTAGATAATCCTGGATCTTTTATACTATCAAATATGAATGGATACATTGCTGCAATTGTAGGTGATGGAATTGGAGTTCCTATACGATCTTCTATATCCTGTTTACCATAAATAGGTAAAATAGATTTCAAAACTTTATCCTGTTCAAATCTTAAAGGAATACCTTTCATTTCCATAGCTTCCAAATAATTTTTAACTTGAACTTTTTTCATATCTAACTCTTCTTGAGTATTAGCGGTTATCATAACATGCATCTGAAAATCAAATATTCTAGATTGAGTTGCAGCAAGTTCACTAATAAACATTTCAAGAGAATCATAATCTTGACGAATTCTTTCTTGAATAGTTTTATCATTTTCATCTTGATATCTTTGTCTTAAATCAGCAAGTTCTTTATTTAACATTTTACTAATACTACTAAAAGGCAATGGTATATGTTTAATTACAACTTTGATACCTGACATACTTGTTAAACTACTCAAGTATCCAGGGTAAATAAATTTTGGAAAAGATATTATTGTTAATATACAAGCATATTTATCACTAATAATGAATTGATTTGGTTTAAATTCTAGACCTTTTGGCGCTATTTGATTTCTAACTTCCATTATGCTAACACCGTTCCAAAAGTAGTAGTTTGACCACCATTCAAGAAATTATCTAGAATCATTCTTAAATCATCATTATTAGTTTGAAAAGCAGTAAGACCTGCACTTGCAAAATTATTTATTAAATTACGAATTCTTTTCTGTAATAAATCACTATCTTTATCCTTAAATAATAAGAAATATTCAGTATCAACAACATTATTATTCATAAAAGAATTTGCCTTATTAATATCTTCCAAAATTAATTTTCTTTTCTTAGTATCAGTAACTTGATTAAACAATAACTGAAGTTGAGATAAATAAACATTTATATCAACTGGTCTATCAGCAACCACAATCCAAAATTCATAATCAATTGCATTATAAACAGTCTTTAAATTTGTAATAATTGCATTTTGCATTTCCTGATCAAGTATAAAAATATTTCTAGGCATTATCTTGACACCTGTTACTTTTTGATTATTGTCTAATACAATAACCCCATTAGTTATACTTTTTACAGGGATATCAGTATACCTACCTTTGCTTTGTTTCGTCATGTTCAAAACACCAACCCTTCCATATATATTTTTGTCTTGTTGTATAAAAATTCCAAGCATTTATAAGAACAGTTCTAATATTGTGATAATTTGGTACAGGAAATACCAAGAAACCACATATAAGCGCTGGACTAATAGACAGAATAGATATCCAAAATTCACTGTTAGGCAGGAACATCAATAATAGAAATGATATTCCCAACCCACAGCCAAATATAATTAAATCTACAGTATTAAATAGTCCAAACTTAAGCATACTCTTCTTTGAATTTGCTGGTATTAAATATGAATTCATTTAGTATCACACCCTTTTTATTTAATAGCATTTTGATTAGCTTTAGCAACATTTTCTCTTTTAACAATATCTTGCATTTGATCGTTATATTTTTTAATAGTATCATCATGCTTTTTAATTTTTGTTTCTTCAGAAGTAATTGAATTTCGCCTTGATGCATTTGTGCTACCTATATTATCACTTTGTTTCTTTAGACCAGCTGCAGTTGTTTCTACTGTTCTACCGGCAGTCGTTGCTGCAGCTTCATACTCTGTATGAATATCTTTCAATTTTTGATCGCCACCTGGAGCAGTTAAATTATTATTTATCCAGCTTTCCTTAAAATCTGAATACAATTTTTTCTCTGCTAACTGCCTTATTTCCTCTGCATAATCTCCATTACCATTTGATTCTTCTTGTGCGGCTTGTCTAAGCATTTCTTGATATTTTCTACCTTCATCGCCGTCACCTTCTTTAATTTTCTTTACTGCTCGATCGTTCATAGCAGATATTTTAGCGTCAACATTCTCATCAAGAGCTATTGAAGTTTTAATTGGAGCTATTCTTGCCTCAATACTTTTCTTTTCATTTTCTTCTACATCTATCTTGTGTTGCAAGTCTTGTTTTTCCGCTTCTATTTCTCTCATGGCTCCACCAGAACCAGTAAATCCTGCAAATCTTTCACCCATTCTACCGCCAACTGTAGAACCATTTAATCTGGCAGTCCTCATTCTTTGATTAGCTTCAACCTGTTTTTTATGTATTTCCCCCATTTTTTTGCCTTTAAATCCATCAGTGGCACCTGATAATGCTCCTGTTAACCATTTAAACTTTCCGGCTCCAGTTGCAGCTCCAACCGCACCTAATGCTAAACCAGAAGCAAAACCGCCAGCAGCTCTTGCTGTGTTTTTAACTCCTTTAGCTATTTGCTTTCCTCCTAAAGCTTCATTTTCTATCTTTTTAAGTGGATTAAGAGTAAATTTATCATCTAATTTAATTCCTAATCCTTCAAGTATTTTTGGAAATTGTTTTGCAAAAATCAAAGCACCAATTAAAACGAATAATCCTATTAATTTACTTCTTACATATGAACCATTTATAACATCTACTAGTTTTAAATCCGCTACCATTGATATTATATATATTGCGAAATATATTGCAAGTAATCTTATAAATAAACTTAAGAATGTTTTAAAACACATCTGATACCATTTTTTAAATAATCCATCTTTTCCACTCTTTGGATCTACATATGATATTATTGGGATTGGAGCTATTAACTGCAAAAATGCTAATTTTAAACTGCGGACAGCTATATCCATACAATAACTTAGCAATAATAATACTATTACTATTCCTATTGCAGTACTAAATAAATATTTATAATCCATTACAAATGTTTCATTATTATAAGTAGCTGTCGCTAAATCCTGTCTAAAAATTAAATCATGATTTTTTGTTTCAAGTCCCCTTTTATAAGTAGCTAATGTAGTTGAAGAAAAATTATAGTCATCTGTAATACTTTCCAAAGCAGTCATACATTCATCATTTAATTGGCCTTCAAAATCATAAACTTGCGTACAGGGAGCCAACACATTTTCACCGTTTACATTAAGTGAAGAATCAGGGTAAAAAAACGGTTGCATGGCAATGAATTCCATGCTATCCCCAGCATCCATTAAATAATTAACGCCACTCTTACTTTCAGCTTTTTTTCCAAAAATAATTGCTGCTATTGAATTATCTTCAAGTATAATAGTTTGCAATTGAAATGCCATATTAAATATATAAGGTGTTAAAACTAATAAACCTAGCGAAATCATAATATTTAAGCCTAATTTTGAAACACCTTTTTCTTTATCAGTGAAATCGTCAGGATTTACTACATACATAATCAAGGAGAATGTAACTTTAAACACCATAAAAATAGCTAATAACTTATAAATTCTATCAGCCATATCTGCTATATCTGCTTGTGATAACACTGATGTTCTTGCAATACTAATTATTAAATCATATAATGATGATATAAAACCATAAATTATTCTATCCAAATTAAAGAAAAATTGGCGCATCAATGTTTGAAACCACATATTTATAGATAATATATACACTTTTTACTCCTCCTTGTTTAGACACCCGTACTAATACCATAATTATAACAAAAAAAGTGCAAATAATCAATATTATTCGCACTTTTTAATTAGTTAACTTCTCTACATCCAACCGTACTTGATGGTGATTCAGTAGTTCCATTTACAAAACAAGCAAAGCAATCTGTAATCGTATCCCCATCCGAACCAGATGCAACAAATGAAATAATTATTTGTACAAGTTGAACTACAAAGAATACTATTACTGCTGCAACAATTCTTTTTATTAAAGTTTGTTGACCTTTTTTTATTTCCTCTTCCTTAGAAGCTATTACAGCTTTTGCTAAGTCTAACATACCAAATATAATTAAAAGAACAGGAACCACTATCTTTATTAAAAGAATAACAAGGTGTACTATATATGGAAATTCTCCAGGAATTTGAAAATCCAAAGTTCCACATTGATAGGTTTTTCCCATTGCAACTGCTAAAAAACTCACTTTCATACCTCCATTCTGACTATATTATAATTTATTTTAATATGATTGTCAATACTAATTAATTACATAAGGATCTGTTTGTGTACCCATACCAGAATCTATAATTTCATCCCCATCAATATATATTACAATATTATATCTATTTGTACTACTAGATTCTTTATATTCAATTACTCCAGAATCTAAATAATAAACATTATAAGAATCATTAGATACAGCATTTAAAGTCCAAGTACTTAAACTTAATCCACTTAAATAATTATAATTGCCACAAGCTCTATTTTTTATACTATTACATTCTTTATCTAAACTTGCAAAAGCGTAATCAGTAATATTAATAAGTGAAATTGGCTGTTTTTCTAAAACAGTAGAACAATCCCTATTTAAACTTAAATTATTATTATCTCTAGAACCTATGCATATGTCATTTGCAACAATTTTAGCTTTTGCATTTTTTAACTCTTTATTATTATTATATAAATTTGTAATCCTCTTCAAAAGAAAACTATCGCTATATTTATTAATACCAGAATATCTTTTAGCATCTGTATTATATTTATTATCCCATACATCTGATCCCATTTCTGGTTCGGATTTAATCATTTTTATTATTCCATTTTTGTCTATTCCCATTATCCTATAACTAGCATCGTAAAAAGTTATATAATTTCTTGGGGAATCTCCTTTAAAAATATACTCATCACCAACTAAATATAAACCTGAACCATCAGTAACTAAACTTTTCATAATATTGTTTTTTAAACTATTTGTAGAATATTTATCACAAGTTAAATTAACAGTATAATTTAGGAATCCTTCTTCTTCTAATTCCTTTGATGAACCATTTCTTCTTACTGTTACACTTCCAGAACAAGATTCATCACCAAGCATGGTTTTAGTATTTTTTATATAACCTTCCTCGACTAATTTAGAAAGTTCCACTTTAATAAAATCAGATTCCTCAGTTGGAAAATTATCTTTTTTACCAAAATACCTTTCTGCAGCTGAAATCATTTTTTCTTCATACTTTGTATAAGTGGTTTTTTTATTTGAACAACTTTGAACTAGAACCAAAATAATAATAAGTATTATAGGTAATAATATCATGCAACCTAATATTATAAGAAACTTCTTATCAATTTTTTTCAATGTTTCTAACATAAAATCCTCCTAAACTTAAGCAGCTGGTACACATTCATCTTCGATTAAAGTTGTGCCTTCTGGGCACTTATCTGCAACATCTTTTCTATATGTACACTCGTTATTTATAAAACAATTAGCGCAATCAAAGATATTTTTACTGTCTTGAGAACCAGCAACTAAACTGATTAAAAATTGAACTAAAGAAAATACAAAGAATACAATAACACCAGAAATAAGTCTCTTTATAAAAATTTTTTGACCATTTTTTATTTCCTCATCTTTTTGAGCAATTACTCCTTTGGCAAGATCAATCATTCCAAATACTACTAATAAAACTGGAACTATTACTTTTATAACAGTTACAACAGTACTAATTATATTCGGTATTTTCTCATCAATTATTACATCACTCGATAAAGCTGCATCGCAAGAAGATATATTCTTAGCAAATACCGGTGTTGTAAAACAAAAAGCAACTAATAATATTAAGATAATAAAATATACTTTTTTCATAATCCAACTCCTAACTATTACAATCATTATTTATAAAACAATCTATACAATCAGCCATATTAGAAGTATCAGTAGCATTAGCTACTAAGCTGATTATAAGTTTTACAAACACAATTATTAAAAATATTAAAACACCAACTATAATTCTTTTTACAAGCATTCTTTGACCTTTTTTAATTTCATCATCTTTTTGTGAAATTATACCCTTTGCAAGATCAATAGAACCCATTATAACTAAAATAACTGGTACAATAACCTCAATAACCGTAACAATAGTGGAAACTATATCTGGTATTTTTTCAGGAATTCCACTTATATTTCCACAAGATACTTTTTTTACATTTGTTAAGGCACTTCCTGTATCTGATGAATTATTATCAACACTTAATGTTTCATCTGCAGTTTCATCCTTCAATAAATAAAACGGTTCGAGTAAAAGTATTCCATTATCATATACTTCAGTAAGAAAATAATCATTAGCATTACCATAAACAGAGTTAGTAGAACTTGTATTTTCTTTACCTTTGGAGTCTAAATTTTCAGCTAAAACATTATTAATAAAAACTATACTAGACAAAACAAACACTATTAATATTATTAACTTTTTCTTCATAACTTTACTCCTTATTACTACTACACTTATTTTCAATAAAGCACTCCGCACACTCGATAATACCGGAACTAGAATCTGCAGCAATACTAATAATAAATTTTACAATCACAAACATAAAGAATATTGCAATTGCGACTATAATTTTTTTCAAAAGTAGTCTTTGACCATTTTTTATTTCCTCATCTTTTTGAGCAATTACTCCTTTTACAAGATCAATCATTCCAAATATAACTAATAAAATAGGTACAACAATTTGAATTACCGTATAAAGGGTACTTGTTACTTTTGGAAGCGCACTTGGTATATCAGACAACTTCCCACCACAACTTAATAATTTACTATCATCGTAATTTTCATACTTGTCTACCGGATCTTTTTGTGAACTTGAACTACTAGAAGAATCGAATAAATAAAATTTTTCGTGTCTATATTGACTTCCAGATGAATCACTTATAGGTAACAAAGGAGAAACACCTATAGAAATTGAAGTATCAGACTTTCTAAATATATAAACATTTTCTGGACACTGTGTTTTATTAGCTTTAATATTATTATAAACTGTTAACTTTTTTCCATCAACATATACTTCAGTATTATCGTAATTCTCTGTATCAAATACAAAATCATAAGTATATCTAGTATCATTTATACTTCCTTCATAAGAACAGTTAATACTTTTAGCTAAAACATTATTAATAAAAACTATATTAGATAAAACAAATATTATTAATATTATTAACTTTTTCTTCATGTTTTACTCCTTTACTAATCAGTGCACTAAAATTCACACAAAATATTATACTTCCTAGATTTAATAAAGTCAATTAAAAATTATATATCAGATTGTTGTTTACTAAATCCTAATTTAACAAGCAAATTATTTAACTCAGGAAGTTTCTTTTCCCTTTCGTTCAAAGGAGCCAAGTTATAAAATACTTTAAGCCTAGTTTCATATTCGAAATTAGCTACATCATTTTTACTTAGTAAACTTTGATTTAATATTACTTTTTTACCTTTAAGCCCTTGTAGTGCAACTGCATTCATAGCAATTAATTTTTCAAGTTTAATTATTGATGGTTCAATCAAATACAAAACATCTTGGCAAAAACCTTCTGCAACTAAACTATTATTTATATCTATAATAATAACATTCTTATCTTTATATTTGTTAATTACACTTCCAACCTCACTTGTAACTGTGCAAACCATATCCTTATCTTTAAAATAATTGAAATCGGTTTTATCAACCTCTATAGCAACAACACTATAATGTTTGCTAAGTTCTTTTTTCATCATATATACTAAACTAGTTGCTCCAGATTGCTTAGTAACATTTTTAACACCAATTACCCTAGTACCATAAAACTCTGGTTGAACTTCATTATCTGAAATCGGCCCAATAAATTGAGAGGGTTGTTGCTGTGCTAAAGTGGCATTCCCAAACGAAGAATCTAAATGATGAAACTGAGCAACATCTCTATATGTATTAGGAGTATTATATAAATATTGAATTCCTTCAACATTCTTAGCAAAATTATAAATTCCCATTGACACTAAATTAGATAGGAAAACAGGATTACTAGTCGCATCTGTACCATCTAATAAAAGAATAACTTTTTCCATATTTAATGAAATAGATAATTTTTGTAAATTCGATATATTCTTATAATCCTTAATTGCAGTAATATCTAATATCATTCTTTGATAAAAGAAGTTCTGAAAAGTAGAAATTATTTCATCTACTTCAAATTCGCCATTCATCTCTTTTATTATATCAATACCTAAATTTTCAAGTAATGCTTTATTTTTATTCGCTACTATTACATTCATTATACCATCCCTTTTTATTCGTAATTATAACTTTTGCCTAATATTTTAGTTTGACCGCGTACTGGAATTGAAAGCAAATCCCCAATGACAGGGAATTCAAAATGCACATAAGTTACAACATCATAATAAAAGCCTTGATTTTTATCAGAAGAAACAGTGTAATAATAAATACAAACATCATAATCAGTTCCACTTACATCCCTGATATCACATTTCTTGTTTCCGTTTGCTAGTCTATATCCCATACCACTTAAAGAATTTTCTATTTCACTTCTAATAGACTGTGAATAAACTGTATCATTTATATTTACAGTATTATATTTTTCAAGTATTTCTATTACTCTATTTTTAACTCTATACGCCTTTGAATATGCAATAATTCCAACAAAGAAAAGTACTATAATTCCAACAAAAATAACTATAAGATTAGTCAAAAGACCATTGCCCATTGCAGCTCTCAAATTATCACATCCTAACTTAATTTACTATTAAAATCAAACAGCCTATTAGTATTAGAATATATCGGTATATCTAATAAATTATTTACTATAGGAATATTAATCATCATATTAGTTCTTATTTTATAATAATAGTAGTAGTCCGAATATATTCCGGCCTCCAAATCAATACACTCGTATACACAGTACCCTTTAGTTCCATTTGAATAATATATACCTTTTGATGTATTATTTTCGACCAAACTACATACTTCTTTTTTCCCTCTAGCAGTTCTACTATAATTTGTTGGACAATTAATTTTTTTTATATTATAACCTAAATTACTAATTTGTTTTAATATTTCTTCCTCTGCTAATTTATTATAGCCTTCATATTTTTCGATTGCATCCATAATGACATTGCTTATTTTATTACTTTTGTAATAAACTAGAGCTGCTGAAATAAAAGCAAATACAATAACAATAAACACAATAACAATATTTAAAGTTACAGTATATCCAACACTTTCTCTCATTTAATGCACCTCCAATTCACCTATTTTTAGACTATAATAATTATAACAATTAACCCTCTGTTTTGTCAATCTTTATTCTTTCAAATAATGAATAATTTAATTGAAAAAAGAAATGTCTATAAAGTATATGTAACAGAAATTAAGTCTTTCAACGATTTTTGTTTAGTCAAG
>CANQFF010000009.1 GCA_947598345.1 uncultured Bacilli bacterium | reverse complement strand
AAGTAATTTGAGGAGGAACATATGAAGCAAAAATGTTTAAAAACAAAGAAAAAAGAGCTTAAGTTGACAACATTGGGTTTTACTTTAATAGAATTGCTTGCTGTTATTATAATATTGTCAGTTATTATTTCTATAATTGTTATTTCAGTAAATTCAATATTGAATGACTCTAAATCTTCATTATCAGATACTCAAAAAAGAAATTTGGAAAAAATAGCTGAAACATATTATTTAGAAGAAGGTATGTCAGAAAATGTAAGCTGTGTTAATGTTTCAGATTTGATTAGTAAAGGATATGTAGATTCTAGTGAAGTAAAAGATCCAAACACGAGAGAAGATATAGGTGGATCAGTTAAAATAATATATGATTCTAATCAATATACATATAAATATCAAAAAGAAGTTTGTGAATAGAAATTAAAAATCTTTCCATAATAAATTTGGGAGGATTTTTTTATGGAAAAAAAAGAATATAAAAAAATTGTTGACAAATATACACCAAAGGAACCAAGACTTAAAAACGCATTAATAGCATTTTTAATAGGTGGATTTATGGGAATATTAGGTAATTTTTTGATAGATGCATATTCATATTATTTCGATTTATCTAGTAAAGATGCAAGTGTGTTTATGATTATTACATTGGTATTTATAGGATGTTTTCTTACTTGTTTAGGGTTCTTTGATAAATGGGTTAATTTTGCAAAATGTGGACTTATTGTACCTATAACAGGTTTTGCGCATGCTTGTCAAAGTGCAGCACTTGAATATAGAAAGGAAGGTCTCGTAACTGGAATTGGTGCTAATATGTTTAAATTAGCAGGTTCAGTAATAATATTTGGGGTTGTAAGTGCCTATTTATTTGGACTTTTGAGACTTTTTGTTATGGGAGGTTAATATGACTTTTAAATATAACAATGTATATATTAATGAAACTAGTACAGTAGTAGGTCCATATGAAGCAAAAGGTCCGTTATCTAAACTATTTGATAAAAGTTATGATGATTTTTACTTTGGACAAAAAACTTGGGAACAGGCTGAAATTAAATCTATAATTGATAGTGTTGATATATTGTTAAATAAATTAAATATAAAGAATACAAAAGTAGATGTTCATATAGGCGGAGATTTATTAAATCAATTGGTAGCTACAAATTATGCATCTTCTAAAATTGGTGTACCTTTAATAGGAATATATAGTGCTTGCTCTATTAGTACACTTGGAATATTACTAGCAAGTAATATGATAGAGGCAAATCAGATTAAAAATGCAATTGTTACTGCATCATCACATAATAATGGAGCCGAGAAACAATTTAGAAATCCAGTAGAATATGGTGGTCCAAAAAAAGAATATACAACTTTTACAACAACAGGGTGTGCATCTTGTTATTTATCTAACAAACCATCTAATATAAGGGTAGAATCAGCTACACTTGGAACTGTAACTGATAATGGGATAACAGATGTATTTAACATGGGAGCTGTTATGGCACCTTCAGCTGCAAAGGTAATAAATGATCATTTAAAAGATACAAATAGAACTTTAGATTATTATGATTTAGTTTTAACTGGTGATCTTGGAGTGATAGGTAAAATGATATTAAAAGAATATATAAAGAAAGAATATCAAATTAATTTAAAAAATTATGATGATAGTGCATGCATGATATTTGATTTAGAAAATCAACCTGTTTATAAAGGTGGTAGTGGTCCAGCTTGTTTACCGCTAGTAACATTTTCTCATATATTTGATAAGATGAAAAAAGGAAAACTTAATAAAATTTTATTGGTAGCAACTGGTGCCCTTATGAATACTAGTATGTGTAACCAACATTTATCTATACCTAGTATAAGCCATGCAATAAGTTTGGAGGTAGTTAAATGACATATTTTAATGCTTTTATATTTTGTGGATTGGTATGCTTACTTGGTCAAATAATTTTGGATAATACTAAGCTAACACCAGGTCATGTAACAACTATTTTTGTAGTAGTAGGTGCATTCTTAGATGTGTTTAATATATATGATAAGTTTGTTCTTTGGGCAGGTGGAGGAGCACTTGTACCAATTACATCTTTTGGACATTTATTAATTCACGGCGCTATGGATACAGTTAATAATTTTGGTGTAATGGGTCTTTTTATGGGAATGTTTGATTTAACATCATCTGGTATAGTTGCTGCTATAGTATTTTCATTTATTTTAGCCCTTATATTTCAACCTAAGGATTGATAAAAATAAGTAAATAAGTTAATACTTATTTTTTTTATACATATAATTAATTGGTGATGGCATGGAAAAGGTAATTGCATTTCCATTAATGGGTAATTATTATATTCCTAGTAGTTATTTATTTTCTAAAATATGTAATTGTAAAATTTTAAAACCGCCACCAATAACTAGTAAAACGATAGAATTAGGCAGTAAAAATAGTCCGGATTTTTTATGCACACCGTTTAAATATACACTTGGTACATATATAGAGTGTTTAGATATGGGTGCGAATATTTTAATACAGATGGGTGGAGGTTGTAGGTATGGTTATTATTTTGAACTACAACAAAAAATCTTAAATGATTTAGGATATAATTTTAAATATTATAATTTAGTAAGTAAAGGGCATACTGATATTAAAAAAATATATAAGATTTTAAAAGAAATAAATCCTAAATTAAAAATTTTTAAATCATTATACTATTTTTATATAACAAAAAAAATGATTGAATATATGGATGATATTGAGGATTACATAAGATTGAATGGTGGCTATGAAGTAATAGATGGCGAATTTAAAAGAATTTTTAATGAAATGTTGAATAAGTTTAGTAATGTTAAAAACTATCGTACTCTTAAAAAAATTTATAAAAATTATAAGAACAAAATTTTAGAAGTAAAATTAAATAAACCAAATAATAATATAAAAATAGGTATAATTGGAGAGTTATATACATTAATGGAACCGTATGCTAATAATAATTTAGAAGATATTTTAAAAAAATATAAAGTTCAAATAAAAAGGTTTACTAATGTTACATATTTATTATTCGAAAAAGGTAAAAAAAGTAAAAGATATTTAAAAAGACTAAAAAATGTTAAATATAAAATGGGAGCAGATGCTATGGATAATATTTATTATACAAAATATTTAATTGATAATAATTATGATGGAATAATACATATAAAGTCTAGTTTCTGCACGCCAGAGATAGGTAATATGGGAATAATTAGTAAGATGTGTGAAGAAAGTAATATGCCTGTTCTTTTTATTAGTACTGATACTAATACATCCAAGGTTGGGTTTGAAACTAGAATAGAGGCTTTTTATGATATGATTGAAATGAGGAAAAAAAATGAATAAGTGTTATTTGGGTGTAGATATTGGCTCTATATCTACTAAGGGTGTAATAATTGATGAAAATTTTAATATTATTTCATCTAACTATATATGGACTGAGGCAAATCCCATAGATGCTGCAAAGAAATTAGTTAATTCATTAAATATACCAAAAGGATATAAATTATCTGGTATTGGGACTACTGGAAGTGCAAGAAAATTAATAGGACTTATGTTAGGAGCTAATGTAATAAAAAATGAAATAATGTGTCATGCATATGGAACTCTTAACTTTTATCCTGATTGTAAAACAATATTAGAAATAGGTGGTCAGGATTCAAAAATTATAATATTAAATAATGGTGTTATTACTGATTATTCGATGAATACATTATGTGCGGCAGGTACAGGTGCATTTTTATCTAGCCAATCTAAAAGAATTGGTGTAGATATTGATGAATTTGGTTCATTAGCTCTTAAAAGTAAAAATCCGGTTAAAATCGCTGCTCGATGTACTGTCTTTGCAGAATCAGATTTAATTCATAAAGCTCAATTGGGATATAAGAAGGAAGATATAGTAGCGGGATTATGTAAAAGTGTAGTTTTAAATTATCTTAATAATGTTGGTAAAGGTAAAAAAATAAAAGAGCCTATCGTATTTCAAGGTGGTGTAAGTAAAAATGTAGGTGTTGTAAAATATTTTAATGATATTTTGAATACAAAAATTATTGTTGATAAAAATAGTCATTTGATGGGAGCTATTGGGGCTGCAATATTATCATCAAAGGAAGGTACTGATAGGGAATTTAATTTAAATATGAATGATATAAAATTTGAAACAATAGGATATGAATGTAAAGGATGTTCGAATAATTGTGAAATAGTAAGAATATTAAAGGATGATAAATTAATAGATTCTTTTGGTAATAGATGTGAAAAAGGCATGCAAATTAAATAATTAAAATATATTAATTTTTAGTGAGTAATTAATTTACTCATTTTTATTTCAGTTCATTATATTTTAGTTGACAAAAAAATATTTTTGGTGTATAAGTAGATAGAAAAAGGAGATGGATTATGTCTAAAAACTTAGTTATAGTGGAGTCCCCAAGTAAAACAAAACCAATAGAGAAATATTTAGGTAGTGAATATAAAGTATTATCAAGTAAAGGTCATGTTAGAGATTTGTCTACAAAAGGTAAATATGGACTTGGAGTAGATGTAGAAAATGATTTTAAACCTGATTATATAACTATGAAAGGTAAAAAATCAGTAATAGATGAATTAAAAAAGGAAGCAAAGAAAGTGGGACATGTATATTTGGCTACAGACCCAGACCGTGAAGGAGAAGCAATATCTTGGCACTTAAAGAATGTGTTAGATTTAAATGATAAAGATTATGATAGAGTAGTTTTTAATGAAATTACAAAAAATGCAGTTGTAGATGCGTTTAATCATTGTAGGAAAATTGATACAAATTTAGTAAATAGTCAAGAAACTAGACGAATTTTAGATAGAATAATAGGATTTAGACTTAGTAAATTGATACAATCTAAAACAGATGGATCGAGTGCGGGAAGGGTACAAAGTGTAGCTTTAAAACTTATTGTCGATAGGGAAAGACAAATACAGTCCTTTGAACCAGAGGAGTATTGGACAATTGAAGCAAATTTTCCAGAATTTAGTGCTGAACTTTTTAACTATAATCATAAAGATATAAAAATAAAAAATGAAATAGAAGCTAACGATATATTAGGTAAATTAACCAATGCATTTAAAATAGAACGTGTAGATAAAAAGACAAAACAAAAGCAGTCAAAACCTCCTTTTACAACTAGTACTCTTGAACAAGATGCTTCAAATAAATTAGGTTTTAATGCTAGAAAAACTATGCAGATAGCTCAAAAACTATATGAAGGAATAGAACTTGAAAATGAAACTGTTGGTTTAATTACTTATATGCGTACTGATTCTATAAGATTATCAAATGAGTTTATATCAGCTACATATGATTTTATAGAAGCTAAGTATGGAAAAGAATATATAGGTAGTGTTAAGATATCTAAAAAAACAGAAAATGTTCAAGATGCCCATGAAGGTATAAGACCAACTAGTATTAATAGAACGCCAGAATCTGTGAAGAAATTTTTGACAAATGATGAATATAAATTATATAGAATAATTTATTATAGAGCACTAGCTTCTTTAATGAAGAATGCTACTACTATAAATACAACTGTTATATTAGATAATAATAATTATCAATTCAAGGCAACTGGTCAGGTAATAGATTTTGATGGATATTTAAAAGTGTATAGTGATTATGAAGAGACAAAAGATACTTTATTACCACCACTTGATTCTTATAAATCAAAGGTATTAGTGTCTAATGATATAGTAAAAGAACAACATTTTACTAGTCCTCCAGCTCGATATACAGAATCTAAACTTATAAAAGAGATGGAAGAGTTGGGTATTGGAAGACCAAGTACTTATGCAACTACGATGGATATAATTAAAAAAAGAGGATACGCAAATATAATAGAGAAAAAATTTGTACCTACCGATGTTGGATTTGAAATAACAGATAAACTTCAAGAATTTTTTAGTCATCTAATAAATGTCGAATATACTGCAAATATGGAAAATGATCTTGATAAAATTGCTGATGGCAATCAAGATTATATAAAAGTTTTAAAGGATTTTTACACCGAGTTTGAACCTAGTGTTCAAAAGGCATTTGATGCAATGCCAAAAAAGGAAGCAGAGAAGACTGGTGAAGACTGTCCTGAATGTGGAAATCCACTTGTAATTAGAAAAGGAAAATATGGGGAATTCACTGCTTGTAGTAATTATCCAAAATGCAAATATATTAAGCAAGAGGAAAGAAAAAATATTGAAGTTTGTGATTGTCCAAAATGTGATGGCAAAATAATAGAGAAAAGAAGTAAAAAAGGTAAAATTTTTTATGGATGTAATAACTATCCAAAATGTAAGGAAGCTTATTGGGACAAACCAACTGGTGACAAATGTCCAAATTGTGGTAGTTTATTAACTGAAAAAAAGGATAAAATTAAGTGTAGTAGTTGTGATTATGTAAAATAATTTAACTTAATTTTACAAATTAAATAAAATATGTTATAATATTACCCGTCTTCTAAAAAGAAGAGGAGGAATTATGAAAAAGTTTATTAGTAAGCAAAAAAATTGCGGTATAACAATGTTAATTTTAATTGCTATATGTGAGATTTTGCTTAGAGTTGATAATAGGATTATTCAATCATTAGGTATATTTATGTTACCATTTATATTATTCTTTGGATTCCTATTAATAAAAAATGATGCATTAAATATAAAAAATAGATAAAAAAATAAATCAGGAAACTGATTTATTTTTTATATAATTCTAATTTTAATTTATCTAGATTTTGATTCATTAATTTAATATAATTACTATTTTCTAAATTTATATCGTGTAAATCTGTCATTGTAAAAAGCTCTAATGTTTCAGCTCCAGATTCATCAATAATGTCTTTTAATTCATCACTTACTTCTTCGCCATATTTTATAAATATATATTTACAAGTATTATTTTTTAATAATTTAATTGCTTCATTTTTATCTTTAGCAGTTAATGTATCTGGATCTAGAGAAATAACTGTTATATCATATTTTTTTAAATATGAAAATGCATTATCACTAACTATTATGGTATTATTATTAGAATTTTTTACAGTTGAATAAAAGCTTCCATCTAAGTTAGTTAATTCTACTTTTAAATTCTCATAATTTTCATTTATTTCATTTGTTAAATATGTACTATCTATATATTCACTAAAACCTTTTCTAATGTTATTTGCAATTGTTAAAAGATTATTTGGATCTAACCATAATTCTTCTATAGAATAATCTATTTTCATATCAGTAGTAGCATCTATTATTTTTAAATCTTTATTATTGCTTCTTAATACTTTTAAATATTCTTTTTCATCAGTTAATCCATTAAATATGAATAATTCATTGTTATCATATTGTTCTAGAAGAACATCAGTAATTTCAAAATTAGTTATATCAGAATCATTTGGATAAAGACTTGTGATATTACTTCTTTGTCCATAAAGTGAATTTACGACAAATTCTATTGGGTATACAGAAGTAACAATGGATATATCTTCCATACTACTTTTATTAAAACACCCTGTTAAACTAAAAATTATAGTTAATAAGAATAAATATTTAATTTTTTTCATAAACTCTCCTCATTTCAAAGGGTCATATCCACCATGAGATAGGGGGTTGCACCTTATTATTCTTTTTATTGTAAGTATACTTCCTTTTATACTTCCATATTTATTAATTGCTTCAATGCCATAATTAGAACAAGTTGGTATGAATTTGCACCTATTATGGCAGTTAAGTGGTAACATTTGATATATTTTTATAATTTTTATTAATATATATTTCATATAGACACCATAATTATTATACTAAAAAATGAAAAAAAGTTAAATAGTAATTTATATTTTTTTTAATTTTTGATATAATATTGTAGGTGAGCTGTATGGAATTATTAGAAAAATTAAATATACCTTATAAAAATGAGAAATTATACAAGCAAGCTTTAACACACACTAGTTATGCGAATGAAAATAAAGTAGCAAGTTATGAGAGATTAGAATTTTTAGGTGATGCGGTTTTAGAACTTATTATAAGTGAGTATTTATATAAAAATACTGAATATGAGGAAGGTAAAATGACTAAATTAAGGAGTCATTATGTATGTGAGAATGCCAATTATGAATATTCTACTAGATTAGGACTAAATGAGTATTTATACCTAGGTCACGGAGAAAAGGAACGCGGTGGGAAATTTAGAAAGGCGATTGTAGCAGATATATTTGAATCATTTATAGGTGCTTTATATTTAGATTTAGGATTTGAAGAAGTAAAAAAGTTTATTTATAAGCATGTAATTCCTTTAATTGAAGATAAAACTATAGATTTTTTTGATGATTATAAGTCAGTTTTACAAGAATTAGTTCAAACTGATAAAAAAAGCTTAGAGTATGTAATAGTAGATGAGCAAGGCCCAGCACACGATAAAACATTTACTGTTGAAGTAAAAATAGATAATATAGTCTATGGTTGTGGCAGCGCTCATAGTAAAAAAGAAGCAGAACAAATAGCAGCTCATGATGCGTTAACTAAAGCCCAAAACGGAGATTTTAAATAGAAAAGAGGAGATATAATGGGAAGATTTCCAAATATAGCAGCAGCTAAGGCAAAAACAGGTGCAGCTAAAGGAAAATTATATGGTATGTATGCTAGAGAAATTTACCAGGCTGCAAAAAATGGTGGAGTTACTCCAGAAGGAAATCCTAATTTAAAAAGATTAATAGAAAAAGCTAAAAAGGAACAAGTACCAAGTGATGTTATTAAAAGAGCAATAGATAAAGTAAATAGTGGCGCTGGTGAGAATTATGAAACACTTACTTATGAAATATTTGGACCAGGTGGTTCAACTCTTATGGTTGAATGTTTAACTGATAATGTAAATAGAAGTGTAAGTGACATAAGAGCAGTTATAAATAAGTGTCATGTTAAAATGGGCGCTATGGGAAGTGTTGCTTATATGTATGATAATCTTTGTATAGTAGGATTCAAAGGTTTATCTGAAGATGAGATCATGAATGCTCTAATAGAAAATGATATAGATTTTGTTGATATGGAAACGAACGATGAAAATACCTTAATATATGGTAATCCATCTGACTTATTTAAAATAAAAGAAGCTATATCAAATATTAAAAGTGATATAGAATTTACTGTAGATGAAATAAGTATGTTACCTAAAGATAGAATAACGCTAACTGGTGAAAGTTTAGAAGAATTTAATAGATTAGTTACTATGTTAGACGAAGTAGATGATGTACAAAATATTTATCACAATGTTGAGTTATGATTTTTCTATATAGTAAATTAGGTAAATTAAAAAGGAAAAATTTTTTCTTTTTTTTCTATTTAAAAAAAACTATAATAATGTTATAATGTTAAAGGAGGGTAATATGGAACTCAGTGAGATTTTAAATATATATAATGATTTTAATAGCAGAATAAATGAATTATGGAGGTCACTTTGACCCAGAAGAAAAACAAAAACGAATAAAAGAGTTAGAAAAAGAAGTAAATAATATTAATTTTTGGAATGATAAAAAACATAGTGAAGAAGTTTTAAATGAATTAAATCTATTAAAAAGTAAAATAGTTAAAGTAGAAAATTTAAAAAAGAATATAGAAGAAAATATAGATATAATAAATTTAATTAAGGAAAATTCTGATTTAGAAATGCAAGAATTAATAGAAAACGATATAAATAAAATAAAACAAGAATTAAACAATATAGAGTTAGAATTACTTTTATCAGGGCCTTATGATAGATGTGATTGTATAATAGATATACATCCAGGAGCAGGTGGAACTGAATCCTGTGATTGGGCTAATATGTTATATAGAATGTATACTAGATGGTGTGAAAAAAATAATAAAAAAATTGAAATATTAGATTATCAAGATGGTGAAGAGGCTGGAATAAAAAGTGTTTCTTTTATTGTACACGGTCTAAATAGTTATGGATATTTAAAAAATGAAAAAGGTGTCCATAGGTTAATTAGGATAAGTCCTTTTGATACTAACAAAAGAAGACATACATCTTTTGTTTCTATCGATGTAACGCCACTTTATAACGAAGCTGATATAGATATAGAAATAAAAGATAGTGATATTAGAATTGATACCTTTTGTGCATCTGGACACGGAGGACAAGGTGTAAATACAACTCCATCTGCAGTTAGAATAACTCATTTTCCAAGTAAGATAGTTGTTACTTGTCAAAATGAAAGAAGTCAGATTAGAAACAAGGAAACTTGTATGGCGATTTTAAAAAGTAAACTTTATGATTTAGAAGAAGAAAGAAGAGCTAATGAATTAAAGAATATAAAAGGGGAAAATACAGATATAAATTTTGGTTCACAGATAAGAACATACACTATGTGTCCTTATACTTTGGTTAAAGATCATCGTACAAATACAGAAAATCCTAATGTTGATAAAGTTTTAGATGGTGATATCGACTTGTTTATATTTGATAATTTAAAAAAGGGAGTGAAATGATGTTTTTTTCAAAAAAGGAAAAAATTGAGGAAAATATTTTAATAAAATTGACTCAAAAAGATAGAGTTAAAAGATATTTTTTCCTTGTAATTGGATGTTTAATTCTTGCAATTGCATTTAATTTGTTTTTCTCACCAAGTAATATAGTAACTGGTGGTATATCTGGTGTTTCAATTATAATTGATAATGCACTTGGAATTTCCCCAACATTATTCATAAGTATCTCATATATAATATTGTTAATTATTAGTTATTTTGTTCTCGGTAAGAAGATGACTAAATATTCAGTTATGGGCTCTATTTTATATCCATTTTTTGTGTTTTTGACAAAAGACATAGTAACCTATGTACAATTTAATGTAGATAATTTATTTTTAATTGCTATATTTGGTGGCATATTAAATGGAATAGGTTCAGGTCTTACATTTAAATATGGTTTTTCAACTGGTGGAAGTGATATTATCTGTCAAATTATGTCAAAATATTTAAAAATATCAATAGGTGACTCGATGAAAATATTGAATTTTATAATTATAATTAGTTCAGGCTTCTTTATAAGTAAAGGTGGAACTATATATGCTTGGGAAAATGTAATGTATGCAATTATTGCTGTATATATAATCAGTCTATTAAATGATAGAGTTTTACTTGGAATATCTAATTCTAAATCATTTTATATAATAACAGATAATGAAACATCTATAAAAAATTTCTTAATTAATGAATTAGGCAAAGGTGTAACAGTATTAGAAGGACGCGGAGGATATACAGGAGATAGAAAGAAAGTATTAATGTGCGTAATACCAACTAAAGAATATTTTTTAGCTAAAGAAGGTATTTTAGAAATAGATAAAGATGCAATTATATTAATAAATGATGTATATCAATCAGCAGGAATAGAATAGGAGGTATATATGGATTTAATAAGAATTAGTAATGTAAAAAAGACATATAAAACTGGAACTACTGCTATATATGACTTAGATTTAAATATAAAAAAAGGAGAATTTGTATTTATAATTGGTGCAACTGGATGTGGAAAAAGTACACTAATTAAAATGCTTTATAGAGAAGAAAAACCTACTAGTGGTAAAATTTTAGTAGGTGGTTTAGATGTTGGAAAAATAAAAGATAGAAAAGTATACAAATTAAGAAGAAAAATAGGTGTTGTTTTTCAGAATTATCAGTTATTACCAAATTCTACAGCTTATGAAAATGTTGCTTTTGCTTTGGAAGTACTTGGTCTTCCAAAATCAGAAATACATTCAAAAGTTATGAAAGTATTAGACTTAGTAGGATTAAAAAATAAGGCAAAACAATATCCTAACCATTTGTCAGGTGGAGAACAGCAAAGGGTTGCAATAGCAAGAGCTATTGTAAATGGACCTAAGATACTTATTTGTGATGAACCTACTGGAAATTTGGATCCAAAGACTAGTTTAGAAATTATGGATGTATTACAGGCAATAAATGAGCTTGGTACTACAATTATAATGGTAACACACGATATAGATATAGTAAAAAAACTAAATAAGCGTGTTGTTTTACTTGATTCAGGAAGAATTGTTAAAGATTATAAGGAAGGTGAATATTCAAGTGAAAGCATTTAGAATACTTGGTAGAAATGTAAGAGACTCATTTAAAAGTGTATTTAGAAATTTTTCTTTATCTTTAGCATCTATTTCCTGTATAACTATAACACTAATAGTTGTTGCAGTAACAATAATATTATCATTCAATGTAAATAATTTTACAACAATAATAGAAAAAGATGTAACTATAGTTGCTTTTCTAGATGTCGATATTACTCAAGAGGAAATTGATGAAGTTTATGATGATTTAATAGTTTTAGACAATGTAGATAAAGATAATATAGAATTTAAAGACAAGATGGATACTACAAAGGACTATATGAAGTCATCAACTATATTTAAATCTATAATGTCAGATTGGACAAGGGATGAAAATCCATTGCAAGATACTTATCAAATCAAGGTTACTGATACTAATTTAATTCATAAAACAGCAGAGGAAATAGAAAAAATAGACCATGTTGATGTTGTAAAATATGGTGAAGGAATGGTTGAAAAATTAGTTTCAGCGTTTGAAGTAATACGAAAGATAACATTAATAATAGTTATCGCCTTAATTATCGTTACAGCATTTTTAATAGCTAATACTATAAAAATAACTATAATGTCTAGAAAAAGGGAAATTGAAATTATGAGATTAGTAGGTGCTAGTAACATAAATATTAAACTTCCATTTATTTTTGAAGGATTAATACTTGGGGTTTTTGGTTCGATAATTCCTATGATAATAACGATATATGGATATTCAGCATTGTATGCAAAATTTAAAGGTCAAGTTATTTCTCCACTTATTAAGTTAATAGAACCAACTCCTTTTGTATATTTAATATCTTTGTTATTGATTGCAATAGGTATGCTTGTTGGTATGTTTGGAAGTTCTAGAGCTGTAAAAAAATATTTAAAAATTTAATTATTAGTAGGGAGGATTGGTTATATGAATTACGACTTGATTGTTGTAGGTATGGGGCCTAGTTCAGTCTTTTTAGCTTATGAATTGATTAATACGAAAAAGTATAAAAATATTTTATTAATAGATCAAGGTAAGTCAGTTGAAAAAAGATACTGTCCAATTAGTAAAACAAATAAATGTATGGGGTGTAAGCCATATTGTAATATAACTTGTGGATTTAGTGGAGCTGGTGCCTTTTCAGATGGTAAACTTAATTCTTATCACTTATCTAGTAAAGACTCCGATGGAGATATTTATTTAGGTGGAAATGATGGTGGATATATAAAAAAATATATGCCTAAGGATGAAATTTTTAAATTATTAGAATATACAGATAATATATATTTAAAATTTGGAGCAGACAAAGAATTAAAAGGAATAAATTATAAGGAAGAAATATTAGAATTACAAGAAAAGTCAAAAAAACAGGGATTAAATTTGGTTTCATATCCAATAAGACATTTGGGAACAGAAAAAGCTCATATTCTTTATGGTAAATTGCAAAAATATTTAAAGGATAATGGAATAAATATGTTATTTGAAACAGAAGCAAAGGATTTAATAATTGAAGATGGTAAAGTAAAAGGTGTTAAAATTCATGATATAAAAAATGATATTTGTAAAGACTTATTTAGCGATAAAGTTGTATTAGCGGTTGGTAGAAAAGGTGCATCTTGGCTTAGTGATATATGTAATAAGTATGGAATAGAAACAAAAATAGGAAGTGTTGATATAGGAATTAGATATGAATTACCTGATAAAACTATGGCCAAAATAAATAAATATTTATATGAAGGCAAGTTTATAGGAAGACCTTTTCCATATAGAGATAAGGTAAGAACTTTTTGTCAAAATCCAAGTGGATTTGTGTCTGCAGAAGTGTATGATAACGGATTAACACTTGTCAATGGCCATTCATATAAAGATAAAAAAAGTACTAATACTAATCTTGCAATATTGGTTTCTCATCATTTTACACATCCTTTTGATAAACCTATTGAGTATGGTGAAAATGTAGCTCAAAATTTAAATAGATTAGCTGGGAATAAAATAATGGTTCAAAGACTTGGAGATATATATAGAGGAAGAAGAACTTGGGAAGAAGATTTGAATAATAATTCTGTAAAACCAACACTTAAAGGTGCTGTAGCAGGAGATTTAACATATGGTCTTGGTTATAGAACTATGACGGATATATTACAGTTTATTAAAGATATCGATAAGGTAGTTGAAGGATTCGCCCATCCTGATAATCTTTTATATGGACCAGAAATAAAATTTTATAGTAATGAGGTTGTTTTGGATAAAGATTTTCAAACCAGTATAAAAGGTTTATATTCTATAGGTGATGGAGGGGGATTATCTACTGGTCTTATGATGGCTTCTGCTTCTGGTATACAAATGGCTAGAATACTATCAAAAAAATAAAAGTTATATGACTTTTATTTTTTCGTTTATTTTAAAATTAAACTTATTTATTGGTACTTCAAATGTATAATAAACTTCTTTTTTAGGTAAAATTACTTTCCAAGGTTTAAAATTTTTATATATATACAATATATTAAAATATCTATCTGTCATTACTACATCAATTGGTTTCATCATAAAGAAAGTATGAATAGAATTACAATTTGGAAAGCATAGACAATAATTTATATTTTTGGTAAACATAAATCCTTTAAATCTACTTAATATGTTTTTGCAAAATTTAACTTCTATTTTAATACCATCTTTAAAAATGAACATACACTCACCTTACAAATTATAACATATTATTGACAAAAAAACAAAAATGTTATAAAATTATCATGGTACTGGAAGGTGTTCATATGGTTGAGCTAAATAAAAAAGGACAAGCATTGGTAGAATATTTACTTATAATAGCTGTTATAAGCGTTATTGTTGTAAGTTTAGTTAAATTGTTGGGCGGTTATTTACAAGATTCGATAACTAAGTCATCATGTGAATTACTAGATAAGACCTATGTAGAAGGTTCTAAACCAGGAGAAGGAACTTGCAAATAAATAATTGACAAAAATATTTGATTGGTTTATAATATGTGTACAAATTTAGATTTGATGCGATGATTGGCTTGGAAACCAGTAGCACTGTTAATAAAGAGATATTCTTCTAGAATAAGTAAGGTGGAACCGCGAATAATTCGTCCTTACAAAATCTAGAAGTTTTTTCTTTATAATAGTTAAATAAATAGAAAAGAGGAATATTATGGAAAATATTACAATGGAAAAAATGGTTAATTTATGTAAGCAATATGGATTTATTTTTCAGGGAAGTGAAATATATGATGGATTAGCAAATACCTGGGATTACGGACCTTTAGGTAGTAGATTAAAAAATAATGTAAAAGATGCTTGGAGAAAAAGATTTATACAAGAAAGACAAAATGCATATGAACTAGATGCTGATATATTGATGCATCCAAAGGTGTGGGAGGCATCTGGGCATGTAGATTCATTTGCTGATCCATTAATTGATTGCCGTGAGTGTAAAACTAGACATAGAGCTGATAATTTAATAAACGATTATTCTGATAGTTCTATCGGCGATGCTATGACTAATGATGAAATGGTTAAATATATAAAAGATCATAAAGTACCTTGCCCTAAGTGTGGTAAATCTAATTTTACTGATATAAGGCAGTTTAAGTTAATGTTTGAAACTCATAGAGGAGTTACTGAAGACTCAAAAAGTATTGTATATTTAAGACCTGAAAATGCACAAGGTGAATATGTCAATTTCTTAAATGTTCAAAGAAGTATGCGAGCTAAACTTCCATTTTCAATAGGACAAATAGGAAAAGCTTTTAGAAATGAAATCACACCAGGTAATTTTACATTTAGAACAATAGAATTTGAACAAATGGAGTATCAAACTTTTTGTAGGGAAGGTGATGATACAGAAATTTATGAATATTTTAAAGAATATGGTAAAAAATTTTACATGGATTTAGGAATACCAGAGAGTAAATTAAGATTTAAAGATCATGAAAAATTAGCTTTTTATGCTAAAGCAGCTTGTGATATAGAATATTTATTTCCATTTGGTTGGGGTGAAATAAATGGTACACATAACCGTACTAATTATGACCTTTCTCGCCATCAACAATATAGTAATAAAAGTATGGAATATCTAGATCCTGAAACAAATGAAAAATATATACCTTATATAATAGAATCAACATATGGTCTTGATAGAACAGTACTCGCACTTCTTTTTAACGCATATCACGAAGATGCTTTGGACGATGGTACTACAAGAGAAGTTTTGAGTTTACATCCTTTCCTAGCGCCTTATAAAATTGCTGTATTACCACTTGTAAAAAAATATCATTCATCAAAAGCATTGGATTTATATGACAAATTATCAAAAAGTTTTATGACTATTTATGATGAATCTGGAAATATTGGTAAGCGTTATAGAAGAGAAGATATAATAGGAACACCTTTTTGTATTACTGTAGATGATGATACTTTAAATAATGAAACAGTAACTGTAAGGTTTAGAGATACAATGGAACAAGAGATAGTAAAAATAAATGAATTAGAAGATTATATAAATGATAAAATTAAATTTTAAGAATGTATAATGTACATTCTTTTTTCATATATTTTAACGGTGATATTATGACAATAAATGAGCTTATTGATATAGTTAATGGAAAAATAAATATAAAAAATAATATCAATATAAATAAAATAAAAACAGATACAAGAAAAATAGAGAAAGGTGATATTTTTATAGCTCTAAAGGGCAAAAAATATGATGGACATAAATTTGTTAAAGAAGCATTAAAGAAGGGGGCAGTATTTTGTATAACTGAAGAATTTATATGCGATAAATGTATAGTTGTATCTGACACTTATAAAGCTTTATTTGATATAGGAAAATATATGAGAATGAAGTATGATATCCCTTTAGTAGCAGTAACAGGATCTAACGGAAAGACTACTACAAAGGATTTAATATACCATATTTTGGATAGTTCATATAAAGTATTAAAAAATGATGAAAGTAAAAATAATATAGTAGGTGTTTCTTCAACATTATTCGACTTAAATGATAGCTATGATATTATAGTTATGGAATTAGGAACCAATCATTTAGGAGAAATATCCTATTTATCAAAAATGTGTAAACCTAATATTTCTGTAATAACAAATATAGGTTCATCTCATTTAGAATATTTTAAAACAAGAAAAAATATATTTAAGGAAAAGTATAGTGTAATAAATGGAATGATTACTAAAAATTTAGTAGTAAATGGTGATGATAAATATTTAAAAAAAATTAATTGTTTTAAATGCGGAACTAATAAGAATAATGACTTAATTGCTTATAATATAAAAGAAAATCTAGAATATATTGAATTTAATATATTTATAGACAAGGAATATAAAGTTATATTTAATAATCCAGGTGTGCATTTCGTAAATGATATTTTATTAGCTATTAAAATAGGATTAGAATATGGGATAAATATAAAAACTATAATAAATAGAATAGAAACATTTAAATTAAATGATAAAAGAATGAATATAATTAAGACTAATAATAATATTATTATAAATGATTGTTATAATTCTAGTTTGGAATCTATAAAAGCTGGATTAGCTTATGTAAAAAAAATAGAAGGAAATAAAATTTTAATTATAGCTGATATATTGGAACTAGGAAAATATTCAAAAAGTATACATAAAAAAATAAATAAAGAAATAAAAAAAATAAAAAATGTTCAAGTATTCACAATTGGTAATTATTCAAAATATATAAAAGGTATTAATTTTAAAACTTCAGATGATTTTTTACTATATTTAAAAAATAATATTATAGATAATAGTTATATATATATAAAAGGTTCAAGACGAATGGGTTTAGATAAAATAGTTGATTATTTAATAAAGTAATATACATTTACTTAAAAGGGTTTAAATGATATAATATATTTATTATGAAGTGAGGTAAAATCATGAAAATTAAATATGAATTATTAAATAATGATACAAAAACTAAAGCTAGATATGGGCTTATACATACAAATCATGGTACTTATGAAACTCCAATTTTTATGCCAGTAGGAACTCAAGCTACAGTAAAAACATTATGTAAAGAAGAACTTAAGGAAATAGGAAGTGGAATAATTTTATCAAATACTTATCATTTATGGCTTAGACCAGGTGAAGATATAATTAGTAGGGCTGGGGGCTTACATAAATTTATGAACTATGACGGTCCTATATTAACTGATAGTGGAGGATTTCAAGTTTTTAGTTTAGCAAAAAATAAAAAGAAAGATATAACAGAGGAAGGAGTTCATTTTAAAAGTCATATAGATGGTTCAAATCTTTTTTTAACTCCAGAGTTATCTATACAAATTCAAAATAAATTGGATAGTGATATTGCAATGTCATTTGATGAATGTATCCCTTATCCTGCAGATTATGATTATGCCAAGGAATCTACAGAGAGAACCTTAAGATGGGCAAAGCGAGGTAAAGATGCATTTGATAATGAAAATCAATCTTTATTTGGAATAGTTCAAGGTGGAGAGTATGAAGATTTAAGAAAATATAGTGCTATAGAAACTGTTAAAATGAATTTTGATGGTTACAGTATAGGTGGGACTAGTGTTGGTGAGGATAAAGAAACTATGTATAAGATGATAGATTATGCAGTTGAATATTTACCAACCGATAAACCTAGGTATTTAATGGGAGTTGGAGATCCTATAGATATAATTGAGGGCGTTATAAGAGGAATCGATATGTTTGATTGTGTTTTACCAACTAGAATTGCTAGACACGGTAACGCATTTACTAGAAATGGAAAAATAAATATAAAAAATAATAAATACAAAGATGATTTTACAAAAATAGAACCTGATTGTGATTGTTATACTTGTAAAAATTATACAAAGGCGTATATAAGACATTTGATAGTATCAAATGAATCATTAGGTCAAAGATTATTATCAATACATAATATTAGATTTTTAACGAAATTGACAGAGGATTTAAGAGAATGTGTAAAAAATAATAATATATTAGAATATAAAGAAGAATTTATTAGAAAATATAGTGGTGACAATGGGAATAAAAATTAAAAATTATGAATTAAAAGGTAACTTAAATGCAACTATAGTATTAATATCTGATATACACTATTATTCTAAGGAAGATATAAAAGCTCTAAATAAAATAACAAAAAGAATTAAAAAATTGAATCCTGATTATATATGTATACCTGGTGATTTAGTAGATGAATCAATTGTTAAAGATTTCGAATATTTATTAAACTGGTTAAAAGAATTAGCTAAAACTTCAAAAGTATTAATATCATTAGGTAATCACGAGTTTTATAAAGATAAAAAAAATCATGTATATTCACTAAATAATAGTATGATTGATAAAATAAAAAAAATTGAAAATTTATATTTACTCGATAATACTAACAAATTATTTGATAACATAAATTTCATTGGTATTACTTTACCTTTGGAATTTTACTTTAGTAATCAAAAAAATGATTTAATACCTTATCTAAATAAATTAAAAAAATATAATAAATGTTATAATGTGTTGTTATGTCATTCTCCAATTGATATTTGTGATAAAAAAAATTTACAAGAATCTAATATAGATTTAGTATTATGTGGTCATATGCACGGTGGTGTAACTCCTAGAATTTTAAGAATTTTTTTAGGTAATAGAGGACTTATAAGCCCAAAATTAAAATTATTGCCTAAAAATGCTTATGGACATTTAAAATTTTTTAAGACGGATATAGTAATAACATCTGGTATAACAGTTATATCTAAAAATAAAATATTGAAAAAATTATTTTCTAAGGAAATAGTTAAAATAAAAATTAATAAAGATTGACGATGTCAATCTTTAAATTTTTTTCCTGTTTATTCCTATCATACTTCCTAGAATACTTGTTATTATGAGTATTAAATAAAATAGAATATATTTTAATTTGAATGAATTATTAAAAGCTAGATAGTTAAATATAATAAGTAAAATAGAGAATATAATACCTAATTTTAAACCATCAAAAAATCCTTTTTTAGTTGCCTTTTTACCCATATAGTATCCACCCATTAACATAGAAATTATTGGTATTATTATTTTAAATATCGATGTAACTTTATCACTTATAATATTAAAATAACTAAATATTGTAATAAAAAGTGTCAATAGTAAAATACTTGCCATAATATATATAAAAGAAATTCCTAAATTTTTTAAATATTTCATATAATCACCTAATAATTAGTATTCTTTTGTATAAAAAAATATTCTAATATCATAATATAATGGTGAATAAAATGTATTTAAGTTTAATATTTAAAACAATATTTATGTATTTTTTTATTATTTTTGTATATAGAATTATGGGGAAAAAAGAAGTGGGACAACTTAGTATAGTTGATTTAATTGTATCAATATTAATAGCTGAGCTTATCGCACTTTCAATAGAAAGTAGTGAAGGCAGTATATTAGTATCTGTTGTACCTATATTGGTACTTGTTTTTGTGCAGATATTAATAAGTTTTCTAACACTTAAAAGTGAAAAAATAAGATATATATTAGATGGTAAACCTACAGTAATAATAAAAGACGGTAAATTAAATTTTACAGAAATGTCAAAACTAAGATATTCTTTAGACGATTTACTAACACAACTTAGATTGCAAGGTGTAAAAAGTATAGATAAAGTAAAACATGCTGTTTTAGAGAACAATGGTAATTTATCAGTATTTAGTGATAATTCTGATTATCCATTACCTCTTATTTTAGATGGTGTTATTGATTTTTCAGTATTAAAAGAAATAGGTAAAACCCATCGTTGGTTATTAGATTTATTAAGAAAAAAAGATTTAGAATTAGAAGATGTTTTTTATGCATTTTACACTAATGGTAAAACTTTTATAATATCTAGAAATGAATTATTGTAGATTATTTATTAATTGTGTTATAATGTAGTTGGTGATTTATGAAAAATAATGAGTATGATATACCATATCATGTAGCAATAATATTAGATGGCAATGGAAGATGGGCAAAAAAAAGAGGATTAAAAAGAAGCTTAGGACATAAAGCTGGTTTTGAAAATTTAAAAGAACTTTCGAGTTACATATTTGATAAAGGTGTTAAAATATTAAGCGTTTTTGCATTTTCAACTGAAAATTTTAAACGAGAAAAGGAAGAAGTAGATTATCTTATGGATTTACTTGTTACCAAATTTAAGACATTGATAGATAAAAATAAAAATATTAAGATAGTTTTTTCTGGTAAAAGGGAAGATCTTAGTAAAGAGGTTATAAATGCAATAAATGAAATAGAAGAAATTACAAAAGAATGTGATTCTAAAATATTTAATATATGCTTTAATTATGGTGGAAAATTAGATATAGTAGAGGCTACAAAAAAGATAGTTGATGATGTGGGTAAAGGGTTAATAAAAAAAGACGACATAGATGAAAATTTATTCGGTAAGTATTTATATAATAGTATTCCCGATATAGACTTACTAATAAGAACTAGTGGAGAGTTTAGAATAAGTAATTTTATGCTCTTTCAATCTGCATATTCAGAGATGTATTTTCCAAAAATTTTGTTTCCTGATTTTAAACCTAAAGATTTTGATAAAGCTTTAGAAGAATATAATAAAAGGGATAGGAGATTTGGCGGAATAAAGAAAGATAAATAAGAAAGGAGTACAAATGAATAGCGAAAATAAAAAAACATCATTTTTATTTAAAAAACTTAATTTAGTATTTGTATATTTTTGTATTTTTATTGTAGGACTGGTTATAGTATTCATTATGACATCATATCTAAACAATAAAGTAAAAGAATTTAATACAGAATCAATAGTTGATGTACAAAAATAATTAAACATTTTACACTCTTGTAGTGTTTTTTTATTTTTTTAATAAAAACTATTTACAAAACTAATAAAAAATTATATAATTGTGGTACAAGGTGTCAGAAAGTGGTTAAAAGTGGGGTGACCTCTATGTTCATGGGTGAATATCACCATAGTATCGATGCTAAGGGTAGGATTATAATTCCGGCAAAGTTGCGTGAAGACTTAGGAGAAAATTTTATTATAACTAGAGGATTAGATGGTTGCTTATTTTTGTACCCAAAAGTTGAATGGGATAAAATAATAATGAAGTATAAAGAATTGCCTGACACTAAGGAAAAAAGACAATTTATGAGAATATTTTTGTCTGGAGCTACTATATGTGAATATGATAAACAAGGTAGAATCAATATACCAAATCCATTGATAGAATTTGCTAACTTACAGAAAGATTGTATTATAATTGGCGTTGATGAAAAATTGGAAATTTGGAGCAAGAGTGAATGGGAAAGATTTATTTCAGATAATGAAACTAATTTATCTGAAATAGCAGATAGTCTTTTCTCAAGTAATAATTATGCATAAATCTGTATTACTTGAAAGTTGCATCAACAATTTAAATTTAAAAGATGATAGCGTTATAGTTGATTGTACTCTTGGATATGGTGGACATAGTAGTGAAATACTAAAAAGAATAAGTAAGGGGTATTTATTCGCCTTTGATCAAGATAGTGAAGCTATTTCATATAGTAGAAAAAAATTGAGTGAAATAGGTAACAACTACGAGATTATAAATAGTAATTTTGTGAATATAAAATCGGAATTAAACAGTAGAAATATCAAAAAAGTTGATGGAATACTTTATGATTTAGGTGTATCTAGTCCACAATTAGATGTTGCAGATAGAGGATTTAGTTTTCACCAAGATGCAAAACTTGATATGAGAATGAATAAAAATCAAGTTTTAGATGCTTATCAAGTTGTTAATAATTATAGTTATGATAAATTAGTTGATATTTTTTATAAATATGGTGAAGAAAAATACTCAAGGAGTATAGCGAGTGGAATTATTAATTCAAGGCCAATAACAACTACATTAGAACTTGTAGAAGTTATAAAAAGCAATGTTCCAGAAAAGTATAGAAGAGAAAAACATCCGGCTAGAAAAGTATTTCAAGCAATAAGAATAGAAGTTAACAATGAATTAGAAGTATTCGAAAAAAGTCTAAAAGATTCTTTAGATTTATTAAATATTGGCGGTAGAATTTGTGTAATAACATTTCATTCATTAGAAGATAAAATATGTAAGGAAATATTTAAAAGTGTAACTGAAATTGATGATGCTTTAAAAAAATTGCCAGTTATACCAAGTGAATATTTGCCAAAATTTAAAGTTATAAAAACTGTAATACCTTCAAAGCAAGAGCTAGAAGAAAACACTAGAGCTAGAAGTGCTAAACTTAGAATAATAGAAAGAATTGGTTGATAATATGAAAAAGAATAAAAGAAAAATTGTAAAATTTACAAAGGGTGAAAGATTACTTTATACTTTAGGCGCACTTTGTATTGTACTTACAGTATTTATTAGAGTTTTTTCTAGAGCAAGTATATCAAATATTAAAATGGATATAGAGAAGATATCATATAAAATAGAAAATCAAGAGAAGAAAAATCAAAGTTTAGTTATGCAGGTAAATGAGCTTACTTCATATGAAAATTTAAGTAGTGTTTTAAAGGATATGGGGCTTGCATATAATAATGAAAATATAATTGTAGTAAAATAATTGGTATATAACCAATTTTTTTAATTTTTATAGATTTTTGTAACTTTAAAAGTTACAAGATATATACTAAAAACTTTTTTTATATGATATAATGTCTAGAAAGTTATGAGAGTTTTGACGTAAGTTAAAACTCTTATAACGCTATTGTACTAGGTTTCTGACGG
>CANQFF010000008.1 GCA_947598345.1 uncultured Bacilli bacterium | reverse complement strand
ATCCCATACTGGAATTTGATGTAAGACTAAATTCTACATTAATATATTGAAACTGGAATTTACTTTTTCATTTCACATAAATAAAATTAAATAATTAAGGAAAATAATTCCTTTTTATTTTTTAAAATATTTAGTATAATATTGTGTAGGTGATTGCATGACTAAAAAAGGCATAAATAAATCTAAAGTTATTGAAATATCAAAAATAAAAAAAGAACCTAAATGGATGACAGATTTTAGAGTTAGTTCTTATAAATTATTTGAAGAATTTTCTAATCCAACTTTTGGACCTGAATTAAAAATAGACTTTGATAATATAACATATTATAAAAAAGTAGGAAGTAGTGAAAATGATTGGAATAAGGTTCCAAAAGAAGTAAAGGATACTTTTAATAAATTAGGTATAATTGAAGCTGAACAAAAATATTTAGCTGGTGTTGGGGCTCAATATGAAAGTGAATCAGTATATCATAATATGTTAAAAGAATTAACTGATAAAAATGTAATTTTTTGTGATACTGATACAGCTTTAAAATTATATCCCGATTTGTTTCAAAAATATTTTAATAAATTAGTGAAAAATGATGAAAATAAATTTACAGCACTTAATGGTGCGGTTTGGAGTGGTGGCACTTTTATATATATACCACCTCATACTAAATTGGATAGACCTTTGCAAAGTTATTTTAGAATAAATAGTGTAAATATGGGACAATTTGAAAGAACCATAATAATTGTAGATGATTATTCAGATTTACATTACATGGAAGGATGTACAGCTCCTATTTATTCAACAGATTCATTGCACGCTGCAGTTGTAGAAATATATGTTGGAAAAAATGCAAAATGTAGATATACAACTATACAAAATTGGTCTAATAATGTTTACAATCTTGTAACAAAAAGAGCTTTAGTTGATGAAAATGGATTAATGGAGTGGATAGATGGAAACATAGGTTCAAAAGTTAATATGAAGTATCCATCTTGTATATTAAATGGGGTAGGAGCAAAAGGAAGATGTATTTCTATTGCTGTTGCGACAAAAGATCAAATTCAAGATGCAGGAGCTAGAATGATTCATCTTTTTCCTAATACAACAAGTGAAATAATAAGCAAATCTATTGCTGCAAATGGAGGAGATGCAACATATAGAGGAAAAGTTAAAATTACTAAAGATGCTATCAATTCTAAAAGCATAGTTAAGTGTGATACTATAATATTAGATGATATGTCTAGGAGCGATACAATACCTGTTAATTTAGTTTGTAATGATACCTCTAATATAAATCATGAAGCAACTGTTTCAAAGATAAGCAAAGAAAAATTATTTTATTTGATGAGTAGGGGTTTAACAGAGGAAAAAGCTAAAGAATTATTAATAATGGGATTTATAGATAGATTTAGGGAAGAATTGCCAATGGAATATGCAGTAGAACTAAATGCACTTTTAAAAAATTATTTTTAAATACAAATTTTGTATTTTTTTTATTTTGTATAAAAATTAATTAAATGTACATAAAAAAAGTCAATATTTTTAAATATGTAAGTAGAAATAAAATTATAGTAAAAAATACAGTACAATTTAATAAAAATTATTTTTTGATTAACAATTTAATACATGTTATTATTTTTTTTGAAAGGAGGTAATGTTGTGCTAAACTATGCAGTTTTAGTTGGAAGAATAGCAAAGGAACCAGAGTTAAAAGATACTGATAAAGGTAAAGTATCCAATATAACTTTAGCTGTACCTAGATCATTTAAAAATTCTAATGGTGAATATGATACTGATTTTATTTCCTGTGTACTTTGGAAAGGAATAGCTGAAAGTACAGTGCAGTACTGTAAAAAGGGAGATTTAGTTGGAGTTAAAGGAAGAATTCAAACAAGAGATGTTGAATTTGATGATCAAACGCATAAACAATTTGTAGAAGTTATAGCAGAAAAAGTCACATTTTTATCTAGCAAAAATAAGGAAGACAGAAGTTAATCTGTTTTCTTTTGTCACATTATTAACTATAATTTTAAATTTCTTAAAATAATTTTTATATTTCATATAATTTTCATAAATGAGGTATAATATAATTATAGCTAGGAGGATTTTTATGGATAATAATGAAGCTGAAGAGAAAAAAGAGTTATCAAATAAGGTTGTTGATAATAAAAATGTCAATGGTGGGTTAAATAAAATAATTAAATCAAAAGCATTCCTTGTTTTTTGTTCGTTTATAGTTGGTGCTTTGGTTATGTATTTAATTGTTGTTAATTTAACTGATGGTGAGATTGTAAGAAAAATAACTAATGAAAATGTTAAAACTACTACAGTCGAAGAGATGAGTGATCTAAAAACAGCAATAAATAATGTTTATGAATCTACTGTTTATATAGAAGTTTCAAATAATAGGGGTGTAGTAGCATCTGGATCAGGTTTTGTATACAAAATTGAAGATGGAAAAGGTTTTATTCTAACTAATTATCATGTTATTGAAAATGGTACAAAATTTGTTGTAACTTTTACTGATGGTACTGATGCAGAAGCTGAACTTTTAAATGGTGATGAGTATTATGATATTGCAGTTTTAAAAGTAAACTCAAATAAAGTTAAAAAAGTAGCTAATTTAGGCGATTCTGGTGAATTAGAATTAGGAGATACTGTTTTTACCGTAGGAGCACCACTTGGAAAAGAATATATGGGAACTATTACAAAAGGAATTATTTCTGGTATTAATAGAATGGTATCTGTTGAACTTACAAGTGGTACATATTTAATGGAAGTTATACAAACTGATGCATCAATAAATAGTGGAAATAGTGGTGGACCTATTTGTAATATAAAAGGTCAAATAATTGGAATAACATCATCAAAACTAATTGGAAGTGGTGTAGAAGGTATGGGATTTGCAATTCCTATAAACTCAGTTAATGAAATAATAGATAGTATAGAAAAAGGAGTAACTATTGAAAGACCATATTTAGGAGTACAGTTAGTTGATTTGACAAATACATTCGCTCTTCAATATTATTATGGTATAACAATTGGTAAAGATGTAGAATTTGGTGCAGTGTTAAGTTATATCGAAGATGGCATGCCAGCTGATAAGGCAGGTTTAAAAGTAGGCGATGTCATTGTAGAAATGAATGGTGAAAAAGTAGAGGATGTATCACATTTTAAGTACATGCTTTATAAACAATCAATTGGAAGTAAAGTTAAAGTAAAGTTCTATAGAAATAACAAATTAAGTGAAGCAGAAATAGAACTTACAAAATCAATAGAAAGTGAGTAATTCACTTTTCATTTTAAATATGATATAATTATCATATTATTAAAGGGAGGCGAGTATGTTAGAAATTAAAAAGATAACTAAAATTTATAAAACTGGTAACTTTACACAAAAGGCACTCAATAATGTCAGTATAAATTTTAGAGAAAGTGAATTCGTATCAATATTAGGGCCAAGTGGTAGTGGTAAGACAACGCTTTTAAATATTATTGGTGGTCTTGATAAATATACGAGTGGCGACTTGATAATAAATGAAATATCTACAAAAAAATACAAAGATAAGGATTGGGATTCCTATAGAAATCATAGAATCGGATTTGTATTTCAAAGTTATAATTTAATACCACATCAAACGGTTTTATCGAATGTTGAATTAGCCCTTACTCTTTCTGGAATTGGTAAAAAAGAAAGAAAAAAAAGAGCTATTAAAGTTCTAAAAGAAGTTGGATTAGGTGACCATATTCATAAAAAACCAAATCAAATGAGTGGTGGTCAAATGCAAAGAGTTGCAATAGCAAGAGCCTTAATTAATGATCCAGATATCTTGCTTGCAGATGAACCAACCGGTGCTTTAGATTCTGAAACAAGTATACAAATTATGAATATATTAAAAAAAATAAGCAAAGATAAGTTAGTTATAATGGTAACTCACAATCCTGATCTAGCTCATGAATATTCTAATAGGATAATAAGCTTAAAAGATGGGGAAGTTATAAGTGATACTAATCCATATGATGGTAAAGAGGTAATTGAACCAAAAAAATCAAAGTATAATAAAACAAATATGAGTTTTGCTACTGCTCTTAGCTTATCACTTAATAACTTGATGACTAAGAAAGGTAGAACATTACTTACTTCTTTTGCTGGATCTATTGGTATCATCGGTATAGCGCTTATATTATCCTTATCTAATGGTGTTAATAATTATATTGAAAAAGTTCAACAGGACACATTGACAAGTTATCCTTTAGTGATAGAAAAAAATAGTGTAGATACTGCAACTTTGATGAGTTCTTTAATGGATGTTGGTAATGAAAATAATCACAAATTAGATGCTGTTTATTCTAACGATATTATGACTAATATGATAACAACTATGTATGGCGGCATTACATCTAATAATTTAAAAGAATTTAAATCATATATTGAAAATAATAAGGAATTAAAAAAATATTCAAATGATATAAAATATACTTATGATTTAGATTTACAAATATATAATGACGATTTATTACAAGTAAATCCAAGTAACATGATGAATGTATTTGGTTTTACAAATGAAAATTTTTCAAGTAATATTATGATATTTAATGAATTATCTAATAATAAAAATCTATTAAAAAGTCAATATGATGTAATTAGTGGAAAAATGCCAGAATCTTATGATGAACTTGTACTTATAGTTAATGAAAATAATGAAATAAGCGATTACATACTATATTCATTAGGCTTTAAAGATCAGCAAGAAATACAAGAAACTATGATGAATATGATGGCTGGTAAAGAGATTAAAGAATTTGATCAAACTAAATATACTTATGACGATATATTAAATACTAGATATAAATTGGTTTTAAACTCAGATTATTATCAAAATAGAAATGGTATTTGGGTTGATAATAGAAATGATCAAGAATTTTTGAAAAAAATAGTTGAAAATGGTTTGAAATTAAAAATAGTTGGAATAATAAGACCAAAAGAAGATAGTAATATATCTATAAGTAATGGAATAGGCTATACAAGACAGTTAACTGAATATGTTGTAAATTCAATTAGCGATAGCGATATTGCAAAAGCTCAAATTAATAATAAAGATATCAATGTTTTTACAGGAAAACCATTTACAAATCTTGATTCATATGAAAATAATTTAAGAAAAATAGGCTTTGCAGATTTAGATGATCCATATGTAATAAGTATTTATCCAAAAAATTTTGAATCTAAAGATGCTATAGAGGATATTATAAATCAATATAACAGCGATAAAGAAAATGCGAATCTTGAAGAAGATAAAATAGAATATACAGATTATGTGGGATTACTTATGAGTAGTGTAACTACTATAGTAAATGTTATAGGATATGTATTAATTGCTTTTGTATCTATTTCACTTGTAGTTTCTAGTATAATGATAGGAATAATTACATATATATCAGTACTTGAAAGAACAAAAGAGATTGGTATATTAAGATCAATAGGAGCTAGCAAAAAAGATATTTCTCGTGTATTCAATGCTGAAACTTTTATAATTGGAATAACATCAGGAGCTTTAGGAATATTAATAACATGTTTACTCAATGTAGTTATTAATATTATAATAAAAAATGTAACAGGAGTTGTTGTATCAGCTAGTTTACCTATAGTAGGTGCGATAATTTTAATTATAATAAGTACATTGCTTACTGTAATAGCGGGATTGATTCCATCTAAGCTAGCAAGTAAAAAAGATCCTGTGATAGCGTTAAGAACAGAATAACACTTGAAAAAGTGTTATTTTTATCTATTAGGAAAGTGCTTGGTAAAAAAGTTCTTTACAAACATTCGTTCATATGATATAATTGTTTTGTCAGGGTGGTGATATGATAAACATAATAAGAGGTTATATATTTAGACTTTATCCAAACAAAGAACAGAAAATATTAATAGAAAAATCATTTGGTTGTTCAAGATTTATTTATAATTATTTTTTAAATAAATATACAAATTATATAAATGCAAGTATAAATATAATGCTTGAAGGGTTAAAGCTATATATGAAGAAAGACTTGGAACTGCAAGTCAATTAAAATTTTGACGGAAAAAAAATATATTAGGGTAGCGACTATCCGAAATTGGTCTATGGAGAGATTAAGTCTTTATGAAGTAGAAAAAAATGCCAGTGATGGCATTTAGGTCAAAATTTATTTTGACTTTTGTTCTTATATAATGTGTTTAGAAAGTAGGAGTGTTATGAAGGTTACAATATTAGGTACAGGAGCTTATGGTTTAGCACTTTCTAAAATATTGATCAAAAATAAAAATGAAGTAGTTATGTGGACTGCAATTGAAAAAGAAAAAAATGAATTACTATATACTAAAAAAAGTTCTAAAATAAAAGATTTTATATTAGATGATGGTATCGTAGTTACAACAAATATAAAAGTAGCTATAGAAGATAGTGAACTGATAGTAATTGCTATACCTACTGCATTTGTTACGGATGTATGTAAATCTATGAAAAAATATATAAAACCTAAACAACATATATGTATAGCAAGTAAAGGAATAGAACAAGAAACTTGCCTTTTCATAAGTGATATGATAAAAAAACAAATAAAAACAAAGAAAATAGGTGCCATATCTGGTCCTAGTTTTGCAATAGATTTAGTAAAAAAAGTTCCAATTGGATTATCAGTAGCATCCAAAAGTAAAAAAACTTTAAAAATAATACAAGATGCTTTTTCAAATGATTGTTTTAAATTATATCCAACGACTGATATTGTAGGAGTAGAGGTATGTGGTGCTGTTAAAAATATAATTGCTATATCCTCTGGAATGATTGAAGGCATGGGATATCCGATTTCAACTCAAGCTCTTTTGATTACTGAATCTCTTCATGATATAAAAGTTTTAATTAGAGCATTAGGTGGAAATGATAGAACTTTATTAAGTTTTGCTGGTTTTGGCGATATTTTACTTACTTGTACTAGTGAAAAAAGTAGAAATTATTGTTTCGGTAAATTAATAGGTAGTGGTGCTACAAAAGAACAAATAGAAGAGTATACTAATAAAATTACAGTAGAAGGTTTATATACTTTAAAAAGTATATATAAGTTAATAAACAAGAAAAAAATAGATATTCCAACTATAAATATAATTTATGATATAGTATTTAAAAATGATTCAATAAACAGACTTATTGATTATTTAATGATTTGACAAAAGCATAATTATATAATAGAATGAAAGTGTAATGAGGTTTTTATGAAAATAAAATTGAAAAGCATAATTGGTATATTCACTGTTATTGATAGTGAATTATATTTGATTTCAGATAACAAATCATTAATATGCATTGAATGTGATGATGATATAGATGCAGTAAATAAAAAATATATTAAAGAAAATCTTAGTATTCCTGATGTAAATTTAAAACAGTGTTATACCTTTTGCGAAAAAGATTCTTATGGAATGAATATTTCAATTTTATATATAGATATAGTTCCTTACAATAATATAATCAATAAAAAATTGAATTTTATATCATTAAATAACATAGATATAGATATTTATATGAAAAAAATGATAGATTATCTAAAAAAAGATATAGTTATGTATAGTACAATGATAAAATTATATCCAAATGAGTTTTCACTTCCAGAAATACAAAATTTATATGAAAAAATATTAAAAAAACAGTTTGATAGAAGAAATTTTAGAAAAAAGCTTTTAAAATCAAATATAATAGAAGATTTATGTAAAATAGGGACTTTTAGTAAGGGAAGACCGGCTAAATTGTATAAATTTAAAATTATTGACGAAGATCAAGTTTTGATTTAGGAGGAGTTTATGAAATGGGGAATAAAATCTATGGTATGGTATGTACTAATACTTGTATTTGCTTTTTTAGTATCACTATACTATTATAATCAAGTTATAAGCAATTCTGATATACAAAGAATATTTTTTAGGTAATTTAAGCACATTATGGTGCTTTTTCTTTTGCATATTCTTCTAAAGTTAAATCATTATCATAAATATATTTAGATATATTTTTTCCAACATATCTATAGTGCCAAGGTTCATATTTAAACCCAGTTATATGAAATTTTGCTAATGGATATCTTAAAATAAAACCATATTTATAAGCATTTTTTTTCATCCATATAAATTCCTCTGTTTTTTCAAAATTATCGTAATCTAAATTATTACTTGCTACATCAACTGCTAATCCAGTTTGATGTTCAGAATGTCCCGCTCTAGCACTTGCCATATCTGCGTAATAAAAGCCTTTCTCACTAACATAATTACTATATAATTTAGTTTGATAATCAAAGCTTCTATAAGCAGATACTGCTATAATATTTAATCCTTCTTTTTTTGCATCTTTAGCTAATGTTTCAAAAGCTATCCTAGCTTCATGCCTTAAATATTTTTCATTGCAAGAGTAGATTTTATTTATCATTTCTAAATCATTTGGAATATATTCATCATTTAATTTAATATTTTTGTTAACTATAAAATCAAATGTAGTAGGGGAATATATTGTTTTAATATCTTTATAAAAATCACTATTTTCTAATATTATTAAAATTAATATATAAATTATTTTTTCCAAAATATCACCAATATATTATATGAAAATATTTTTTGAAAGATAAAAAAAGATAGATAACTATCTTAAAAAGAATTCATAATATTCTTCATATGTTATATTATTTTCATAAATGTAAGTCGCAATATCAACTCCAACATATCTATAATGCCAAGCTTCAAATATATAACCAGTTAAATATTCTTTATCTTTAGGATATCTCATTATAAAACCATATTTATAACAGTTATTTTTTAACCAATTGTATTCATCAGTATACTCAAATTCTGAAAAAGATACATTTTTATCATTTGTTAAATCAGCTGAGTATCCCAACTGATGTTCTGAATATCCAGGTCTTGCTGAATATGTATCAGCTTCTTTAACTCCATCAATTTTTACATAATTATTATATAGTGTAGCTTGAAAATTATAACTTCTATATCCAGTTGTGATTTTTAATGTTAATCCTTCTTTTCTGGCATCATCAGCCATTTTAATAAAATTTTCATATGCAGTACTGTTTAGTTGCGCATTATCCCTTGCATATATACCAGTTACATTTACAAGGTTATCAGGTACGAAATCATTAGATAAATAATAAAACTTATTAACAAGTGTGTACATGCCTTTTGATGTATCAGCTTTACTAGAATCATCATAAAATTTATAATCTAATTTGGAATTTACTCTTTTAATTATTTCACTAGCTTCCAAATTTTTATGGGTATTATAATATGATAAATATCTATTTAAATAATCTTCAATGAAATATTTTTCGTTTAAAAGTAAGATAGTTATATCATTATCTTTAATATTTTTATCTTTAAATTCATTTACAAATTTTATTATTCCGTTTATTTCATCATATTTATTTAAATAATAAATGTAATCATCAATTTTATCTTCTCTAAAATTTTCGTTATTAATAAGTTCAAATATTTTTAAATAATCAATATCATTATATTTTAAAGTATATTTCATATATAAATTTAATTTACTAGAATTATAATTCTCACTATCTATCATATATATTAAGTTTTTATTATAATCATACTTTAATATAGTAGTTATTTCATTACTAGTAAGTTTTTCTATTTCTGCTATTTCAAGATTACTATATCCTTTACTCTTTAAAGATTTATTTCCTTTTAAATTAAAAATTAGAAAAATTATAACAAAAATTAAAATAATAATAAATAATAAACCAAAAATTCTTTTTTTCTTTACTTTTCTCTTTTTATTTTTCATACAACCACCATTATTATTATAACTCAAAAAATAAATAAAAAAAGGAATTTTAATCCTTTTCTATAAAATATGCATAATATTCGTCAAATGTAATGTCATTATCGTGTATATAAGTTGCTACATCAACACCAACATAACGATAGTGCCAAGACTCGTACTCATATCCAGTTAAATATTCTTTTCCTTTAGGATATCTTAGTATAAATCCATATTTATATGCGTTTTCACTTAGCCATTTGAATTCATCGAATTCTTCAAATGTTTTTGCTGTTGAACCATAAGTCTGTATGTCGATTGCCATTCCTGTCTGGTGCTCCGAAAAACCAGCTCTGGCAGCTATTTTATCAGCATATATCTCACCATTGTTATTTTTATAGTAATTATATGTTTTTTCTTGATCTTCGTAACTTCTATATGATGAGTTTATAATAAGTGTTAAACCATTTTTTTTAGCTTCATTAAACATGTTTAAAAACGCATCAAAAGTCTCTTTCGTAACCATTTGATTTTCACCATAACTATATTGATTACTAACTTTGACCATATCATCTGAATTATAAGTAGCATCTATACTGTAAAATTTATTAGTTAATAATAGATTACCTTTAGATATATCAGCCTTTTTTGTATTTGTATACCATTCTTTGTCAGCGCCAACATTTATGATAGCTACAACATCATCTAAAGTTTTATCATTATTATTATAATAATCTAAATATTTCTTGAAATTTTTCTCTAAGAAGTATTTTTGATTTATTAACTCTAAAATGTTTTTATCCATTTCTAGTGTAAGAATATAATCCTTAGTATCATTTTTTAATTTTTCAATTTGTGCGACTTCTTCCTTGTTATATCCAATCTTTAACAATTTATATTCATATGTTTTATGATAATTGATTGTTTTTACAACATACATTGCTCCTATAGAAATAGCAATAAGAAGTATAAAAATTATAATAAAAATCTTAGTTCTCTTTTTCATATCATCACCATTTATATTTTATCACATTTTTTAAAAAATTTATATAAATATAATTTAAACCTCAATATTTTAAATTGAGGCTTTTATTTATATATTATTTTTAATAATTTTAAGTATTTCTTCTTTTTGTTTATCTGTTGAATTATTCCATAAAATTTCAAAAAACACCCCAAGCCCAGGAAGAGTTATTTCATCGCTATCTTCTATTGAACTTTCTATTGAGTCTTTAATTTCTTCAATATCACTATCTTTAAAGTTATTTTTAATACTTTGTCTAATATCTATATTTTCCATAATTTCTCCTTTCAATATTATAATGAAATCATATATTAAATAATATACAAAAAAAGAAACAAAGTTTCTTTAAACCATATAGTAATTAGAGTCACTATATTTATTATAATTGTTAGTTGTTGTACTACCTAATTTTTCTAATCTAGTAACTCTTTGATCAAGCAAATTTAATTGTTGTTCAATATTGTTAATTTGTTGTTCAAATGTGTTGCTAGTTATATTACCATTCATAATTCCACTAGGCATACCTTGAAAAGTATCAGGATAACCTACAGGATACCCCATAGGTGGAACCATCATTGGCGCTTGGTATACTGGATAACTCATATTATTTCCGCAATTTCTTTTATCTTTCATAACAACCTCCCATATTAAAATATATGCATATTATTTATTATATTTACAAAATGTGTTATAATTTTTAATGGTGATTAAATGAGACTTAGAAATGTAAAAAATGCCAATGATTTTATAAATACTTCTCCTTATATAATAAAAGATTATGAATCATATAAGGGTAAATATAAAAAAATGTTTAATAATAATAATGAAATACATTTAGAAATAGGTATGGGTAAAGGAGATTTTATAATTGAAAAAGCTAAAAAAAATCCACAAATAAATTTTATAGGTATAGAAAAATTTGATAGTGTGATTGTTCGTGCACTTCAAAAATTGGATAGAATAGGTGAAATTATACCAAATCTAAAATTAATTAGAATGGATGCAAAAGAAATAGAAAAAGTCTTTTTTAAAGAAATTGATACTATATATTTAAATTTTTCAGATCCTTGGCCTAAAAATAGACATGCAAATAGAAGACTTACAAGCACTGAATTTTTAAAAAGATACGATAGTATATTTAAAAATAATAAAAGAATTGAAATGAAAACTGATAATAGAAAGTTATTTGAGTTTTCAATTATTTCGTTTATAGATTATAACTATAAAATAGAAGATATAAGTTTAGATCTTTATAGTGATAATTTAGAAGATAATGTTGAAACTGAGTATGAAAAAAAATTTCATGAAAAAGGATTTACCATATATAAGATAACGGTAAAAAAATAATATACATAAATTTTACAAATAAATTTTATAAATTTTACAAAATATAAAGAAAAAAAAATAAATATTTGCTATAATATAGTAGAAAGGGTGTATCATGAAAAAAATAATATTATTAATCGTTATTATTTTAACTTTGTCTGGTTGTTCTGTTGTAAGAATTGACACAAAAAATATAGATAATATATTAAATGTTATTTTAACTAAGGATAACAAACTATTTAATCAAGTTGGACAAGGATATAAATATTATTTACCAGGTGGCGTTACTTACATAGAAAGTGATGATTTAAATGACATATTGTATTGTAATGGTACATACTACTATTTATATGTTGATGCTGTTAGTTATTATTATAAAACAGTAAATAACTATGTTGAAAATAATAATTTATATTATTCAAAATTGCTTTCTACGAATGATGGATATAAATATTCTGGTTATTTGCAAATAAATAAAGTAGATGATTTATTTTATATAGAATTCTTCTATAACTATGCAAAGATAGAAGCAGTTGTTTCAGAAGAAAAATTAAATGACACAATATTAAATGCATCTTATATATTATCTACAATTAAATATAATCATAATATAGTGGCTCTTATGCTTGAGGAAGATTATTTCACAAATAGAACTGGAAAATATAATGATTATAATACAAAGGGAAGTAGTGAAAAATTCCAACTTGAAAAAGAAAGTGAAATAGAATAGGATAGGTGAAATTATGGGATTTTTTGATAAAGTAAAAAATATGTTTACTGAAGAAGTAGAAGATGATGTAAAGGTTGAACAAATTAAAAGGGATGTTACTCATGTGGCTATAGAATCTCCAGGGGCAAAGACACCAAGTTATGATGATGATACGATTTTAAATGAATACAACATAGAAAAGGAAGAAAATAAACCAGTATTTTTTGATGACAATGATTTTAGAGATTTAAATATACTACCTAAAAAAGAAGAAAAAGTAGAACGCATTGAAAAAAAAGAAATATACGGGATTAAAGCACAAGAAAAAGAACCGGAAGAAAAGAAAATTTTTAAACCAACTCCAATAATTTCTCCGGTATATGGTATTTTAGATAAAAATTATCATAAAGAAGATATTGTTACTAGAAAAGAAGTTATTCAACAAGCATCAGAATCTAAAGAACCATCAATTGACTCAATTAGAAATAAAGCTTATGGGACATTAGAAGATGAATTAGAAAATACTTTATTTGGAAATAATTCAATATTATTTAAAAAGGATAATGAAGAAGAAAATAAACAAAAAGATGAAGAATTAAAGGAAATTGATGAAAATTTGCTATCTGATTTAACTGATGATATAAGTAAAAAATTAGATGAGTTAATAGAAAAAAAAGAAAAGTATTCAGATAATAATGAAAAAAAAGATAGTTCTTTAGATGATGAAGATTTGTTGGGATTTATAGATTCAACATTATATAAAAATGGAGATGAAGAATAATGATTATAGACCTAAATGATTTTTTTATAGGGATGTTATATATTTCTTTAATAATTTTAATAATTATTTTGATAATATTAGGAATAAAATTAATAAGAACATTAAAAAAAGTAGATAATGTAATAGAAGATGTAAATGAAAAAATGGGAAAAGTTGATGGAGTTTTTAACATAATAGATAAAACTACTGATTTTGCATCTTCAGTCAGTGATAAGATAATCGCTACAGTATCAAATTTTATTAATGTTTTACTTAAAAAAAAGAAAGGAAATGATGATGATGAGTAAAAAGAAAAAAGGTGGGTTTAGCAAGTTCTTGTTAGGTGCTGGTTTAGGTGCTGGATTGGGAATGCTTTTGACAAAAAAATCTGGAAAGGAAAATAGAGAACAGTTAAAAAATAAGATAGATGAATTAGTTGAAAAAGCAAAAAATGTTGATTCTGAAGAGGTATTGGAAAATATTCAAGCAAAGGCAGATTCAATTTTATTAGAGATAAAGGAAATGGATAAAGAAAAAGCCATTAAAATAGCAAAGAAAAAAGCACAGCAAATAAAAGAAAAATCAGAGGAATTAGTTGAATATGCAGTTGAAAAAGGAGCACCAATTTTAGAGAAAACAGCTGTTCTTGTAAAGGAAAAAGCAATTTTAGTTACAAAGGAAATTTTAAAAAGATTAGAGCAAGAAGAAAAATAAAACTTCTTGTTTGCTGTTGAGGTGAAAAATATGGGTAAACTTAAAATTAAATATGTGATAATAGCTGTGGTAGCATTAATCATAATATTTGTTTCTTTTCTAGTTTATAAAAATTTATTTTCAGGTTCTAGAAGTACTAGAATGGATGGAGTAGAGGATCATAAATTAACTACTAAAGAAATAGATTCTGCTAAAGAAAAATTAAATGAAATAAGTGATATAGATAGTGTAAAAATTTATACTAGTACTAATTCAAAAATGGTAAAAATATATATAACTTTAAAAGATGATAGTGATTTTAAATCGTTGAAGAACAAATGCGATGAATCATTAGAAAGTTTTAGTGAGGAAAACTTAAGTTTTTATGATTTTCAAGTATTTGTAGAAAGTGAAAAAGAAGATAGCGAGGTTTATCCTCAAATTGGTTACAGACATAAAACTGATAAAGAATTTTCATGGTAGAAAAGGTGAAGTATGAAAAAAAGTAAAAAGAAGATAGTAATAGTTATTATTGTTTTGCTCTTTTTATTATTAGGATTTGGTATTTTTAACATTGTTTCAAATTTTAGAGATGAAAATGCTCTTACTCTCGATGAAAACAAATGGATAGATTCTAATAAAAGAAATGTAATAGATATAGCATTACTTAATGATATACCAATAGTAAGTTATGAAGGGGACGGACTTATATATGATTATTTAGATTATGTAAGTAAAAATCTTTCTTTAGAATTTAATGTAATTCCATATAAAACAGATGATACAGTTGAATACGAATATAAAGTTGATTTGAAAGATAAAGTAAGTGAAGATGATATTGTATTATTAAAAGATAACATGGTTTTAATTACTACTAGTGGTAATGAATATGAAAGATTAGAGGATATAAAGAGTCTTAAAATAGGTGTTGTTGAAGGTGATATTAGTACAATATCTGAGTATTTTGATGGGCAAGATATAACATTTGAACAATATGATAATTATTCTAGTTTAAAAGATGCAATAAAAAAAGATGAAACTGATCAAGATAGCCAAAGTAGTGATTTGGATGGAATTATACTACCAAAAACTTTATTTATTAAAGAGATGCTAGAAAATGATTATAAAATTTCTTTTCAGCTAAACGATTTATCTAAGTATGTTGTATTATTAACAGAAGGTCCAAAAAATTTAAATAGTATTTTTCATAAAAGTTATAATTCTTGGAAAAAAGATAATTATGAGGATAGTTATAATTCCAATTTACTAGAAGATTATTTTAGTTTTAAAAATGTTAGTGATTTAGATAGAAAAAAATTAAATAGTAAAAGTTATGTTTTTGGATTTATCGATTATGGAATATATAGTACACTAGATAATAAAAAAATATCTGGATTGAGTGGTCTTATATTGAAAGGATTTAATAAATTTTCAGGTATTTCAATAACTTATACTAAGTATAATAGTATAAATAAGCTACTTCAAGATATAAATTCAAATAAAGTAGATTTTACACTAAATATAGTTAATGATATTGTTTATGTAAATGAAGTTTATAATACTGCTGGAATTTTTAATAAAAATTTAGCAATAATATCTGGTAATGATAATGAATATATAATAGACAGTGTTAATTCTTTAAAAGATAAAGAAGTTTCTGTCGTAAAAGGTACTTATTTAGAAAAATTTGTTGTAGATAATGGCGCTAAAATTAAATCATATAATAATTTAAGCGAATTGGTAAAAGATTTTAAAGATGATGATATAACTATAATAGATTTGGAAAATTATAACTATTATAAAACTTCATATTTAAAGGATACAAAAATTAATTATCTAGTAGATTCAACAGGTAAATATAATTATGTGATTAATGATTTTAACGATAATAAGGTATTTGAAAATATATTTGATTTTTATGTTTCATTTATATCATTTAATGAATTATATTCTTTGAATTATAGTTCTATTGCTTATGAAAATGTAAATGTAATATACTTGTTAGTAATAATAATAATAGCTTTATGCATATATTTGGTAATAGATTTTTCTGCTCATTTTAAAGTGATGTTAAAAACTATGAAAAAGAATAAAAAGGTTCATTTATCTAAAGAGGATAAGATGAAATATATAGACCAATTGACATCATTAAAAAATAGGGCTTACCTAAACAGTAAAATAGAATCTTGGGATGATTCAGAAGTATACCCTCAAGCTATCATAATAATTGATTTAAATAATATTTCTTATATAAATGATAATTATGGAAGAGAAGAAGGGGATAGGGTAATAACTGAAGCTGCAAATATACTTATTATGCATCAATTACACAATAGTGAAATAATAAGAACTGATGGTAATGAATTTTTGATATATTTAGTTGGTTATAGTGAAAAACAAGTTATTTCATATTTAAGAAAATTAAATAAAGAATTAAAAGGTCTTTCACACGGTTTTGGTGCAGCGAGTGGATATAGTATAATAAGTGATGCGATAAAAACTGTTGATGATGCAGTAAATGAAGCCACACTTGATATGAAAAATAATAAAGAAGATATTGAATATTAAATATCTTCTTTTATTGACTAAAACATTTGTATGTGTTAAAATTGTTATGGTGGTAACATGAATATTAATAAAATTATAAAATTAAAAAATAATATGTATAAAATATTAACTGATGATGATATTATTATTACTTATGATAATGTTATATTAGAAAATAATTTATTGTATAAAAAAAACATTAGTGACGATGTTTATAAAAAAATAATATCAGATACTAATTATTATAAAATATATGACAAAACATTAAAATATATATCAAAAAAAATGAGAAGTCAAAAACAGATAAAAGAATACTTAAATAAAACTGACTTAACTGATGATGAAATTGAAAGAATAATATTTAGACTAAAAGAAAAAGGTTTTATTGATGATATAAAATATTGTAGAGCTTTCATTAATGATAAAGTATATTTAAGTAAAAGTGGTATAAATAAAATAAGAGTTGAACTTTTAGATCAAGATATTCCTATAGAAATAATTGAAAAAGAATTAAATAATGTTGATGACGAATTTATAAATGAAAGATTAGAAAAATTAATTTTAAACAAAATAAAAAATAATCATAAATATTCAAATTATTATTTAAAGCAAAAACTGTTAAACGAATTTATAAATATGGGGTATTCTAAAGATAAAATAATAAATATTATTGATAAAAATTTACTTGATGAAGATAATATAATAAAAAAGGAATTTGAAAAAATATATTTTAAATTAAGCAAAAAATATAGTGGTAAGGATTTAGAAGTTAATGTTAAAAAAAATATGTTATCAAAGGGATTTGAGATAGATAAAATTAATGATTTATTAGAAAAGAGTGATATTTAAATATCACTCTTCATCATCTTTTGAATCTTTTTTACTATCTTTTACAGCATCAATACTATCATTGTATATTTTCTTTAAGAAATCATCTTTAATTGAAAATTTGTATTGTTTTCTTAATTCATCCCATTTAAGTGTTTGTAGAGTATTATCAGATGATAGTAAACTTTCTGCATATTTTTTTCTAACATCATCTTTAATATCTTTGTAATCTTTTACTGGAGTTGAACTAACTTTTAAAATTATATGATATCCATATGAAGTTTTAACTGGCTCTTTAGTGTATTCACCATCTTTTAATTTGCTAGCAGCATTGTAGAAAGCTTCTTCTACACTTGTCTTAGAAAAATCTTCTATTAAACCTCCATTTGAATATGTAGCTGTATCATCTGAATTTTCTTTAGCTAATTTTTCAAATTTACTTGTAAGTTTTTTAGAACTAGTATCATTTAATTCATCGATTAAATCAACAGCTTTTTCATATGCTTCTTTATCAGCTTTGTCCGCATCTTCAGCATCTTTATCTATTTCAATTAAAATATGTTTTGCTGTAATCGTATCAGAATAATTCTCTTTATAATATTCTTTTAAATCATCTTCTTCAGCATTATCACCAATAAATTTTCTAACAGCTAAAGTCTTTTTATAATCATTTAAAACAAAATCACTAAACTCATCTTCTGTTTCAATTCCACTTAATCCCATATAACTAGATAGGAAAGTTTTTAAATCTACTCCATAATAATCAGCATATTCTTTGTAGTAATCAACAACTTCTTTTACATAATCTTTGTCTTCATCAGTTACAGTTACTTCTTTTTCTGCAATATAAGAATCTACTAATTCAAGTAATGAAGTTGTTCCAGCTGATTCTTTTAAATTTTCATATAATTCATCAGCAGTAAATTTTTTACCATTGATAGTAGCAACAATCTCTTTACCATCAGAAGTCTTTGGTATTCTTTTCATGAATAATACTAAAACTAAAGCAGCAATTAATATTACAATTGCACATAATGATATAGCAAATGGAGTATTTTTAGTAATTTCATTTATTAGATTTTTAAATTTTCCTTTCTTTTCTTTTTTCATAACTTTTACAGTTTCTTTTTTAACTTCTTCTTTTTTTGGAGTTTCTTTTTTTGATTCTACCTTTTTAGGAGCTTCTTTTTTAACTTCTACTTTTTTAGAAACTGTTTTTTTAGTTACATTATTTTTAGAACCCTTAGTATTCTTTTCAGTCGCTTTCTTTGGCATATTTGCCTCTCCTTTCCTCATAAATACGATGTACATTCATCATACAATTAATATTTTAGCAAATAATATTTTAAATTTCAACAGAAATGCTCACATATTTACAAAAATTTCATAAAATACTGTGAAATGATTAAAAAGGAGGAAAGATTGTATGTGTTGTAATTCTGGTGTATCTGGAGCAGCTATAGTTTTAGTATTATTTATTCTTTTAATAATTATACTTGGAGCATATATTTAGGAGGTGACTCATGAACACAAATAATTCTTGTTGTGAAAGTAATAATACTGTACAAACAACATGTTGTAATAGAGGTACTAGTGGATTTGTTATAATAATAGTGTTATATATATTATTAGCTATTATAATAGGTTCTTGTTTGTACTAAAAAGAGTTAAATCTCTTTTTTTTATTTAAAACATTATTAATTTATGATACAATATGTTTGTTAAACGAGGTGGTTATATGATATATTTAGATTATAGCGCAACTACTATGGTAAATGATGAAGTTTTAGATTCTTTTGTAAAAAGTTCAAAAAATTTTATTGGTAATCCTAATTCTTTACATTCTTTAGGAGTTGAGTCAAAAAAGATTATAGATAGTGCAACAAAACAAATTGTAGATTTATTAAATATAGATTCAAGTGAAATAATATATACAAGTGGATCAAGTGAATCTAATAACTTGGCAATAAAAGGTATATGTGAAAAATATAAAAACAGGGGAAAACACATAATAACAACTATGTTGGAACACTCTTCAATTTATGGCCCTATTAATTATTTAAAAGAATTAGGTTATACTATTGATTATGTAAAACTAGATGAAAATGGTAGAGTAGATTTAAATGATTTAGATAATTTAATAACTGATGAAACTATACTTGTAAGCATAGGTGCAGTTAATAGTGAATTAGGGATAATTCAACCAATAGAAAAAATAGCTAATATTATAAAAAAATATCCAAAATGTTTTTTTCATTCTGATATGACACAAGCTATGGGTAAAATAAATATAGATATAAGTAATGTAGATTTAGTTAGTTTTTCCGCTCATAAATTCTACGGTATAAAAGGTATAGGAATATTGACAAAAAAATCTAAAATACAACTTACACCTTTAATACATGGAGGTAAAAGTACAACACAATATAGGAGTGGAACACCAGCTTTACCATTGATAGTTTCTATTAGTAAAGCGTTGAGACTTGCCTTAAATGATATAGAAAGTAAAAACAAAAAAGTACAAGAATTAAATGAATATTTAAAAAATCAACTCTTAAAGTTTGAAAAAGTTACCATTAATAGTAATGAATATAGCATTCCACACATATTGAATATTAGTGTATTAGGTGTTAAACCAGAAACATTTTTACATGCTTTAGAGCAGTACGATATATATATATCTACTAAAAGTGCTTGTTCATCTTCAAATTCAAAATCAGATGCTGTATATGCTTTAACTAAAGATCTTGAAAGAGCTAAATCAAGTCTTAGAATAAGTATATCTCATTTAACAACAAAATCCGAAATTGATGAATTTATTAAATATTTTAGTATTTGCTATGACGAGTTAACTAATTTAAAATAATATTTACACTTTAAGTGTAAATTTTTTGTTAACTTTCTATATTGTATTGACAAGCATAGTTGCTCATTTGTTATAATTGAGATGTAGATAGATATTTGGAGATGATAAAATGAATAATATATTCGACACAGTAGAAATAAGTTCAAAAATAGAAGAGGAATTAAAGCAAAGTATAAAAGGTTGTATTATAAGACCATCTGTAGCTGTTATTAATATAGGAAACAATGAACTTAATGAAGTATTAATAAAACAAAGAGAAGAAGCTTGTAACAAAGTTGGAATATATTTTAGATATCATAATTTTGAGGATGATACCCCTGAGTTAACAATTATAAATAAAATAAAAGAATTAAATAATGATGATTATGTAAACGGTATAATGGTTCAACTACCACTTCCAGAAAAATATAATGAAAAAAGAATATTAAATACTATAATAAACAGTAAAGATATAGATGGATTAACAGATATAAATGTTGGTAGATTAATGAGTGGAAGAAAAACTATAGTATCTTGTTTCGCACAAGCAATTATGACTTTATTAAAAGAATATGAAATAAATTTAGAAGGTAAAGAAATAGTTATAATTGGTAAAGATAAACTTATTGCAAGACCACTATTAAATATATTATTAAATGAAGGTGCGACTGTAACAGTATGTCATTCTAAAACAATAGATTTAAAAAAACATACAATTGAAGCTGACATAGTAATAAGTGCAATGGGGATAAAAGATTTTATTACTCAGGATATGGTTAAGTCTGATTGTATAATTATAGATGCTGGATGTTCTTTAGTAGACGGAAAAGTTTGTGGAGATGTCGATTTTAATAAAGTGTCTAAAAAAGTTTCTTTAATTACTCCAAAAGATGGTATAACTAATATAGTACTAGCGTCATTTTTGAAAAATATATTATTATGCTATAATAATAAAAAATAACCTATTTAATTATAGGTTTTTCTTTGTATTCTTTTTCAATAAAAGCTTTTTTATCTTTTATTTTTTTATTTAACGATAGTATAATATTAATTTTTAAATCTTTATTTAAAAATTTATCATTATAATTAGTTATAATAGGTATATCTATTTCTTTTTTTATCTTGTTTAAAATATTTTTACCTTGTTTATTAAATCCAAGTACTCTAATATAATTTAATGATAGATCGGCACAATCTTCTTTTTTTATAGATAGTAGTATATATACAAGAACTCTTTTTAATCTATTATAAGTATATCTTTTAGTTTTTATTAAACTTAAAAAATTTTCTAATGAAGAAGATTCATTAATATATTTTTTCATTCTATTTTCAATATTACTATCGACACCTTGATATATAGTTAAATCATCAGAACTAATTATTTTATATTTTAAATAATCAAAATAATCATCTATAAATATTGGAGTATTTAAATACTTATAAGCAAATTTCGGAATATATTTTTTAAAATTTTTACCATTTTTTATTAACTCTCTAATACTAGTCGCACTAGTTATTTTACCTTCTATTTCTTTTGAATTAAAATTACTTTCTCTTTTAATTGTTATTGGTTCAATATCATATTTGTTTTTAATAATTTCTTTTACATAACTTAAACCAAGTAAGTCATTTGGAGTATTTATTTCGTAATTACATATATTTTTTAATGCTTTAGAAAGTGCGGTTGGATAATTTATGCCTTCATTTAAGTATATTTTTATTAATTTGTTATATTCTGTATTGTTAAGTTGTATATTAGCCATTTCTTTTAATTTATCAATATCATTTGATTCGCTACCAAATACTATTTTATTGCAATTTAATTTATTTAATATATTAATTGCTCCTTTAGCGAAATAATCAGCGCTTTGAATATATTTGAAAGGAAGTTCAACTACAATATCAGCCCCGTATTCCAAAGCAATTTTAGCTTTATCGAATTTATCTATTAAACTTAAATCTCCTCTTTCACATATCCAACCAGTAATAACTACAATTATATTACTATCTGGGAACATTTCTTTTATTTTGTTCAAATGATATAAATGCCCATAATGAAAAGGATTATATTCACAAATTATACCTATATTCATCAAATCACCACCAATACTATAACACAAAAACATCAAAATAAGTTATATTATTATACTAAAAATATTAAAAATAAAAAAGTAGTATAGTGAAAAACAGTTGATTTTTTTAAAAAATAAATATATAATGATATAGTCCGAAAGAAAAGAGTGATTTTTATGGTGTTTGATATCATAAGATTAAACAATAATATTGAAAAAAGTATTCCAATAAATGAAGTTTATTCATTTAGTAAGAGCGAACTAAGTGGAACAGATTTACAAAAATTAGATAATGTTAAAATCGTTGGTGAATTATTTAAAAATAGTTTGGGTAATATTGAATTAGATATAGATGTTTCAGGTGTGATGGTTTTGCCTTGTGCGATTACATTAAAACCTGTTGATTATCCTTTTAATATAAAAATTAGTGGTGAAATTGACGAATTGTATAGCGAAATAGACGAAAATAATAAAAATTTTAAAAATAGTATTGATATTTTGCCAATAATATGGGAAAATATATTGTTAGAAATTCCCATACGAGTTGTAAGTGATGAGGCAAGAAACTCTGATATAAATATGTCAGGTGATGGTTGGAAGTTTACAACTAATCAAGAGGAGAAACTTAGTCCACTTAGTGAACTTATGGATTTGATAGATGATAGTGAGGTGAAATAAATGGCTGTACCATTTAGAAAAGTAAGTAATACTAGAGGTAGAAAAAGAAGAACACATTATAAAATTAGCGAAAACGCAACAGTAAAATGTCCTAAATGTGGCGCTGAAGTTAGACCACATAGAGTATGTTTAGCTTGTGGAACTTACAAAGGTAAAGAAGTAGTAAAACAAGAAGAGGAAAAATAATACTCTTTTTTTGTTTACAAATTTTTTGTCAATAATTTTTAAAAATTATTAATATTATTTTACTTAAATTATAAATGTGTTAAAATTGTATGGGAGGAGATAGTATGGATTGGTTAGATATAAAAGAATTTTTAAAGGATTCTATTAAATATATAGTAATTATAGTTATAGTACTATTTGTGGCAATTTATGTAGTTGGTTTACAACAAGTAATTGGTCCTTCTATGTCTCCAACATTAAAAAACAACGATATATTAATACTAGATAAAATAAGTTATAAATTTTCTGACATTAAAAGGGGGGATATAATTTCTCTTTATTACGCTGATACAAAGTATTTAATAAAAAGGGTAGTTGGTCTTCCTGGTGAATATATAGAATTTAAGGATAATGAACTTTATATTGATAATAAAAAGTATGTTGAAACTTATTTAAAAAATGTAGTAACATCTGATTTTTCTTTAAGTGATTTAGGATATGATAAGATACCAGATGATATGTATTTAGTACTTGGTGATAATAGAGAAGATTCTTCTGATAGTAGAGATCCTAAAGTAGGATTAATAAAAAAAACAGAAATAATTGGTAAAGTTAGGTTTAGAATATGGCCACTTAATGAAATAAAAATAATACATTAATAGTATATTGGTGTATTATTATTTTAATTTTTGACGAAAAGGTAAGATAATTTTTAAATTTTTGTAGACAAATTTAAATTATTGAATTATAATTGTAATAGGTTCGCATAATAGTAGTTCGTCTATACTATGACTGCGAATTGAAGTGGGAGGTTGTTCATGGAAAAAAAGAAAAAATTCATAATAATAATTATTATTTTGCTTATTTTTCTTGGATTAATGATTTTTACTTTCGCAAATCCTAAAGATGGCGAAGTAGAAGAAAAAGGTCAAGGTAAAGATACTGAAGAAAAAGTAGATAAACAAGATGATAATGAAGATGAATCATCTGAGGATTTAGATTCTGATGATGAAAATCAAGAGGGTGTTACAAATACTGTTGTAGGAAACAGTAATGTAAATACTCAATCTGTTACTGATGATTCTTATGATAAAGCATTAAAAGCAGTAATAGAGGCTGAAAATAAAATTGATAGTCAATCTTATGATAAAGCTAAAGAATTAGTTGATAAGGTTACTGATTCATCTAAGAAAAAGGAATTACAAGATAGACTAGATGTTGTAAAAGACGAAATAGATATTAAGGGTTTGGTAGAAACATTAAAATCAAAAACATATAGCGCAGCTAATAGGGAAGAATTAGATAGTGCTAGGGATTATAGAATTGATGAAGAGATACTAGATAAAGTAGCAGGTTTAGATAATGCTGATTTAAAAGACGAATTAAATAAAGTATTAGATGAACTATCAACTTTACTTGATGATGAAGATAAACCAGAAGTAAGTGTTGATGAAAATTACAAAATTGTTGTTGAAGATCAAAATGACTATATGATAACAGTAAAAAGAAATGATGGAGTAGCTGAAGAAGTAGGAAAAGACTATATTTTAAGTGAAGATGGTATTTATACTATTACAGTAGTGGATGCTGCATTTAATGAAACTACTATAACATATATAAAAGATACAACAGCGCCAGAAATAAGTTTAAATGGAGATTCAACAATATACATAGAAGCAGGGTTAGAAGAGTATGAGGAAAAGTATGCAACTGTAACAGATAATATTGATGAGACAATAACAAACTTAGCACCAGTTAAAATTAATTATACAAAACCAGATGGTACATTTGGTGGAGAAGTAGAAAAAGTTGATTCAACAAAACCTGGAACATATAAAGTTGTATATGAATATACAGATAATGCTGGAAATAAAGG
>CANQFF010000007.1 GCA_947598345.1 uncultured Bacilli bacterium | reverse complement strand
AACTCATTTACTTTCACCTCTATTATAAGTTTATCATAATAGAGTTTTATTGTCTATTCCTTAAGTTGACAGCATTGTTGTAAACCCTTCATCACGCATATATTCCTCCATTACTATAAAAATTTTAACACAATTTATTAAAATATACAATATATTATAGTTGTTTAACAAATGTTTTTATGATTAAATTATGATTATTCTTATATTCAAAGTGGTAGCATAAAGAAACTATCAAGGCACCTAAAAAAGCAACTATAATATCACCCATAGTATCATTTACACCAGTTTCTAAAACCTTCTGAGGATCTACATTAAATAAACAACTAGATAAATATTCAAACATTTCCCATAATGATGCCAACATTAATGAAAAAGCTATAATAAACAATATATTAAAATATATACTATTTTTATTTTTACTTTTAACAAGTATTAATATTGCAGCAAAACCACTTAAAATCCCTGATAAAAAATGTGTGAATTTATCAAACCAAAATATATAGTTATATAATTCGCAAGTCACACCTAAAAAATGAGCCATAAATATGAATAAAATATAAATAAAATTGACACTATCACTTATTTTAACCTTAAATATTTTTTTTACTATATATAATAAATTTATTGTAAGTAATATAGATATATCTTTTAAAATTAAAACTATATTTTGATTTTTTGTAAATGCAATATAAAAACTGCATAAAACAGCTACAACTATCAAAGATATATTAACTTTCTTTATCATTTAATTCACCCATTTCTACTTGATTTATACTGTTAAATCTATTAGTTATCTTAGTTGTTGTTGTGTGTATATCTTTAACATCTTTACTAACAGTTTCTATACTTCTATAAAGCTTATCCCATCTATCTTTATATCTTTTAAATTCTTCATCTAAAAGCTTTAATTCGTTATGAATAACACTGGCATATTTATCTCTTTCAATATTTTTAATTATAACCTGAATTGTTGTAAGAGTACTTATTAAAGTTGTAGGGCTAGTTATCCATACTCTTTTCTTATATGCATATTCTAGGATTTCAGTATGATACGCATTAAGTTCAGCAAATACAGCCTCTGCAGGTAGAAATAAAATAGCTTGATCACTTGTTACCCCTGGAATAATATATTTACTACTAATTGCATCAATGTGTTTTTTCATATCAGATCTAAACATTTTTTCAGCTTGAGCTCTTACAGAAGAACTATTATTTTTATCAACCATTATTTGATAATTTTCCAAAGGAAATTTAGAATCAATTGCGATAGTTCCAAGAGGTTCTGGTGTAAATAAAACACAATCTGCAATAACTCCATTACTAAAAGTATATTGCATTTTATATATTTTATCATTATTTTGTCCAAAAACATTAGCTAAAATATGTTCAAGATTTACCTCTCCATATATACCCCTAGTTTTCTTATCAGTTAATACCCCTTGTAAAGATACAATATCACCAGATATAGAATCTATCTTCTTTTGAGCTTCATCTATTTTAGATAATCTTTCTAAAACATTAGTAAAAGTTTTATTAGTCTTTTCAAAATTTTCATCTAATCTTTCATTAACCTTATCATTAATTAAATTTAACCTATTATCTAATCTCTCAGTTTGATTATTAAAATCATTAGTTAAACTTCTAGAAAAATCAGATTTAAAATCACCAATTTCTTTTATCATACTTATTTCTAATTTATTTATTCTATCACTAGTATTATCATTTTTTCTAAAAATTAAAATAATTAATAAAATCAAAATTAATACTAAAAAAGCTATTATTATATACTCCATAACATCACCATTATTATTATAACATGATTAAAAGAAAAAGAATAAATTAATTATCCTTTTAAACTTTTATTCCACATCCATAAACTGTAAATCCCATCTTAGTTAATATAAACTCTATTATAAATGGTACTAAGAATATAATTGCTGCAGCTATAAGTCTTCTCATAAATCTTCCTTGAGCTTTCTTCATTTCATCATCTTTATCGGAACCAATAGCCTTAATAAAGTCTAATATTCCCAAAACAATTACTAATACGGGAGCAATATACTTTATCCATTTCATTATATTATTTACCCATGCAAGTAATCTTTCAGAAAAGCCACATTCGCCTTCATTAAGGATACCATCATCGTATAAATCTGTTCCTTCTTTTAATTTATTTAATTGAGATTTAATTGTTAGGCAGGAATCTATACACTCACTTTGTCCTCCCTGATAACTATAATTTCTTAAAATTGATGTACACTGTGATTTTATATTTTCTTCTATTTCATTAAGCTTAGTAATAGCTTGAGATTTACAATTGCCAGAATCACCACATTCTTTATATTCATCAACAATATTTCCATATTCAACTTTTTTAGTAGCTAATTTGGCGCAATTGACATTTATTGATGAATATGGACCATTATAAGAAACCATTTGACATTCAGTATCATAAATTGAAACATAGTCAGTATCATTTCCAATTCCTAAAATATCTCCAATATCAAATACTGCACCTCCAACAAGACCGCAGACAAACCATCCTATTCCGTCTATCACTTTAAGACCTGTACCTGAGCATCCTTTAGCGGCGTCTTCCCAGTTATCATAAAACATGCTTCCTCCGTTCCTACCATTAGGTTTTAATTCTCCACTATCTAAATAATTTTCATATTCCTCGTCCGTTAAAACATATAAAGTTCTTTGTCCTACATTTAAAAATTTCCAACCGTTCTCAGCCATAAATGTCTTATGCTCATCGCTAACAAACAAAGATATTATTGATACATTTGTAGCTATATGTCCAATATCAATAGCAAGAGATTTTAAATTAGGAAGATCTATGCCATACCTAGTCTGAGTACATACATGCATCTGTGTAGGACACACACCACCATATTTTTCCCATAAATTTTGATCTATATCAACTTGTGGTGAAATATCCTCATTTGATCCCCAACCTAGTATTAAAAAATTTAAATAATAATTACTTTTAACAAAATTTGAATTTATTTGAGGTTTGGTATTCTCATCATAAGTAATTGACAATTCTGCACTTGGATAATCACAAGTAATAGCCAATATCTCATCTGTAAAAACTGTTAATATTATTAATGAAAAAACAGTAATTTTTATTAATTTATTTATTATTTTTTGCATGCAAAACCACTCCCCTCTAAATCTTTTTTAAGTTTATCAGGTGTTTCATATAAAAAATCATATTCAAAATCACTAATCAAATCATCTTTGTTTTTTTCATTTTCCTTAAGCTCTAAATTAAATATTATACTATTATCATCAGAAATTATATCATAAGTAATATTATTTAAATCGGAATAATTTTCTTTCATATAATAATCAAAATATTCTTTAATTGATTTTATATCATCTTTGTTCATATCTTTTATATCTCTTTTAATAGTTGCTTTAAAAACACGCTTACCAGAAATTTCTTGTAATTTTAAATTTTCAACTACCTCAGTAGAATCGGGTAAAGAAATATTTTTTTCACATTCGAGTAATACTTTTTCATTATCTTCAAAGCCAAATACTATGACTAATATTAAAAATATTAATATTAATGCGCCAAGTATTGAAAGTAATATTATATTATTCTTTGATTTAAAAAAATCCATTTTATCCACTCCAATCCTTTATCTAGTATTATTATACAAGAAAATAAAAGTATTGTAAAGGATAAACAAAAAAAATTGACAATTGCCAATTTTAAGCTCTTGATGCATATTTTCCATCTGCAGTATAAATAGAAATAACTTCATCTTGCTCTATAAATAAAGGTACTTTTACAACTAAACCCGTTTCCAAAGTAGCATCTTTAGTAGCATTATTAGTAGTATTTCCTTTTACTGCTGGTTCTGTTTTAACAACTTTTAAATCAACTTGAGCTGGTAATATAATTCCTAACAACTCACCTTCATAAAAAGATATTAATACATCTAAACCTTCTTTTAAATAATTAACATTATCACCTAATTGTTCTTTTGTTAGCTCTATTTGTTCATATGTTTCCATATTCATAAAGTTATATGAATCGCCATTTGCATACAAATATTGCATTCCAACTTTTTCTACCATGGCTTTTTCAAGTTTTACACCTGAATTAAATCTTTTTTCAACAATAGATCCAGTTCTAAGATTTTTTAATTTAACTTGTACAAATGCAGCACCTTTACCAGGTTTAACATGTGAAAATTCTAAAACTGTATAAATATTGTCTTCAAAAAGTATTGTCATTCCATTTTTTATATCATTTACATTAAACATTTTTTATCTCCTTTAAGTTTATTATTTTGCTTCTTTATGAAGGGTAGTTTTTTTACATTTTGGACAGAATTTATTTAATTCAATACGATCTGTTGTATTTCTTTTATTTTTTTCTGTACGGAAATTCTCTTCTCCACACTCACTACATTTTAAGGTGATTCTAGCTCTTGCTTCTCCTTTTTTTGCCATAATATCTCCTCCTTTTTTTAACATTCCAATATATTATAGCAAATTATCCATAAATTTCAAAGTATTTTTGGCTAACTTTTTGACTTATTCTCATATTTACTCTACTCATGTACGCTAAGTCTATCCCTTCTGGTGCGACATCAGGAGATATAACAGTGAAAACCACCTGTGGATTATCTGCTGGTGCGTATCCAGAAAATGTAGCTGTTGTAGTAGCCGTATCTATCTTATTATCACCATCTGTATCTAAAAAACTTTGAGCTGTTCCTGTTTTTCCCGCTGGATTTCTACTATAATCAATATAACCGGCACCGGTTCCACCAACACTAAGAACTTGTTTAAATCCTTCTTTTACTCTCGCTAAATATTTAGGATCTGTTTTTACAGTATTTAATACTGTTGGTTCCGTTTCATATATTAAATTAGTTAATTTTTCATCAGTTGAATCAAATACTGCTTTTAATAGATAGGGTTGCATTCTATTACCATCATTTGCTATTGTAGACATATATTGAGCTATTTGAATAGGTGTATATGTATCGTACTGTCCTATAGAAAAATCTAATAATAATCCAGATAATCTACTAGTGCCTTCATATCCTAATGACTCATTAGGTAAATCTATTCCAGTAATAATTCCTAAACCAAATTCAGCAAATGTATTTCTATATATATCAAAAGCCCCTTCATTTATTACTAATGGTGCGTTATAATTATATGTTCCACCACCAACTTTTATTGCTGTACGGAATTGATAAGTATTTGACGAATATTTTAACGCTTCTAAATCATTTATAGCACCATAACTTCTAAATGAACATTTAAGTGGTGTGGCTGCTATTTTTATACACTCATCTGTTCTAACTTCACCTATTTTTAAAGCACCTGTATTATAACCAACTATATGTGAAGCTCCTTTAACAATAGATCCTGGTGTGACTGAAGATGTTATAACACCTGGTGTATAATCTAATATAATATAAGAGCCGTTATCCTTTTTTACCACCTGTTTACCAGACATCGCTAAAATTTCACCAGTTTTTGGATCATTTATAATTACATATGCTTTATCATAATATTGAGTATATGGTTCATTTTTAGCTGATATTAATTCCTCTTCTAAAATTTTCTCTACTGCCTCTTGCAGTTTTATATCTATTGTAAGTACTATATCAGATCCTCTAGACCCTTTTGATATTTCTGTATAACTTCCGTCTTGATTAAGCTCATATTTAGCTTTTTTGCCTCTTAAATATTTTTCATATTGATATTCTATATAACTTGTTCCAACCCTATCTGTTAAACTATAACCCTCACTTATATAATAATCTTTCAAATTATATGGGATACCACTTGTACTAGATGAAACACTACCTAAAATTGTTTTAAATGTATCTCCATAAGGATAATACCTCTCCCAGTCCATTTTAACATTTATACCTGGTATCTTATCTATATTCTCTGCTATCATAGCATATTCTTCATCAGTTACATTCTCATTTTTTATAACCTTCTCAGTATAATAATATCCTTTATTCATTAAATTATATATATAACAAGCTTCTTTATCATCATCGGTATATTCTTCTAAATCTTTAGAAGTAACCCTATCTTTTTTTAATTTATCGATATCTTCTTGAGATAATTTTCTATTATTAAAATCTTCCCATTCTTTATCAGTTATTCTTTTTTTTGCTTTTTCATTATTGTTTAATACCCAGAACTCCTTTAACATATTTTCAGTTAATTTAGAATAATCAACATCAATATAATCTTTCACTTTATAGGCTATCTTTATTTCTTGATTTGCAGTGACATTCTTGCTCTTTTTATAATATATGGTCTTAAGTGATCTATTATCAACTATTAAATTACCATTTCTATCATAGATTCTTCCCCTTGGAACAGAATCCCCCTCTACTATAGTTACTGTAAGTGATGATAATTTATTTTTATAAAATTCATTTTTTATTATTTGTATATAAAATAGTTTTCCTATTAAAATCAACATAACTAATATTATAATAATAACCAATATTCTGTATCTTTTTTCAATTATTTCTTCTAAACTAATTTTTTTCTTATGATATTTATATTTATTTATTTTTTTACTTTTCTTTTTCATTAACTATATTAAATTGAAAAAAGTATACATTTTTTTTAATCATTTGGATCACCTACTATTATTTTATTCATTATTATATTATTTAATCATATATTATTATGGTGAATATATGAAAGGTTTAATAAGAAATTATATTGATTTATTAACTGTGGATAAATTAAATGAATTTGGTTTAAAAAATGATATTCATTTAAATAATGATGAATTAATTTTTTTACTAGAATTTATCAAAAAAAACTGGGAAGGTATATTAATAGATGAAAATAAATATTTAAATGTCTTGAGTGAAAATATAAACAAAGATGAACTCAAAAAAATAAAAGAATTATTTTTATACTATAAAAATAGGTATAAAGGATATTTATTTTGATACATCATCAACTAAATTTTGATTGAACTTTTTATTTCTAATCATTTCTATTTCTTCTTTATATGGAGGATTACCATTAATATAAGGAGTTTCTAATATTTTAGGAATTCCTTTTATTTTTTCATTATAAATTACTTTTATTAAATTCTCAAATCCTATATGTCCAATTCCAATATTCTCATGTCTATCTTTTTTTGAACCTAAAATATTCTTAGAATCATTTATGTGAATAACTTTTAAATATTCCATTCCTACTTCTTTATCAAATTCTTTTAATATTTCATCAAAATTACTTATGTCATATCCTGAATCATTTAAATGACAAGTATCCATACAAACACCAATTTTATCTTTTAAAGATATTCCATCTATTATTCTTTTTATTTCATTAAAATTTCTACCTAATTCAGTACCTTTACCCGCCATTGTTTCTAAACATATAATAACTTTTGTATCATTAGTTATTGCCATGTTAAGAGAATCTACTATATTTTTTATTCCTTCATCTACACCTAATCCTACATGACTTCCTGGATGAAGTACTAATTTAGAAATTCCAAGTTCTTCAACTCTTTTCAATTCTTCTTTTAAAAATCTAACATTAAAATCAAAATTATTTAAATTTGCTAAATTTATTATATAAGGTGCGTGAACTATCACATTATTTATACTTATATTATTTTCTATCATAAGTTTCTTTGCTTCATCTGTTTTTTGTTTATCTATAGGAACCCTTAAAGTATTTTGAGGAGCACCCGTATAAAACATAAAAGTATTTGCCCCATATTTTAAGGTTTCCCTAACACTTCCAAGTAACTGTTCATCTTTAGTAAAGGATACATGTGATCCTATTATTAATTCCATTAATATCACCCTTATAAGTATATCAAAAAAACGTAATATTTTAAATACGCTTTTATTTGTTTTCAATTAAATTTCCTATTTCATTTATAAACTGTCCACTTATATCCTGAAGTGTATTTAAATACGCATAAAGTGCCTGTAAAAATTCTTCTTCAGTTATATCATCTCTATTTATATTTAAAATTTCTTTATTTAAAGCCATGTTAGGTATTATACCTAATTTAGTACATATCTTTGAATAGTTAGAAATAAGTTGTTCTAGCTCACTTACTACTTCGCTTCTTTTATTTTGAAGTGGAAGAAACTTATAATATTCCATAAGGCCCGCAAAAGCTTGTTTTTCTATTTCCATACTATCTTTTTACCTTTATCATTTCATCTTCAAAAACTACATTGCTAAGAGAATCAATGATATTAATAAACTTTTTAGTAGCAACATTCATAGATTTTATACGATTATATTTAGCCTTTAAATTCTTAAAATTTTTTAAATTTATATCGTCCTTATTTTTTCTTTTTACTTCTTCTTGTCTCTTAAGTTCCTTTGAACCAACTTTTTTCTTAATTTCTTTTTCTATATGTAGGATTTCTGATTTAAGTTCATTTATATTATCACTTGAACAATTAGGCGAATTTAAAATTAAAGTTAACTCTGCTTGCAACTTTCTTTTCTCAGTTTGAAGCTCCTTTATACTATATTCACTTATCATCTTACAACCACCTACCTAGTATAATAAATATACTATAAACAAAATTAATTTTCAAGATTATTTATCAATTTTTTTTATACTTCTATGACCTCTCATTATCTTTTTTATTCCATTCGGATATGGGAAAGCTATTGTAAGTAATGTTTTATCAATACCAATTATAACACCTTCGCCAAAATCATCGTGTACTATTTTTTCACCTAAAGTATACTCTGCTTTATCGTCAATATTTACACTTTTTTCGAGTTTAGTTTTAAATATATTTTCTTTACTTCCTTCTTTATCTAAATATTCATCACTAATCTCAGTTATAAACCTACTTGGAGGATTGAAATTATCTTTTCCATATAACAATCTTTTTCTTGTATTTATAATAGTCAAATTTCTTTTAGCCCTAGTTATAGCAACATAACAAAGCCTTCTTTCCTCTTCTAACTGCGTAAAATCATATAAAGACATTGAATGAGGAAATATTCCTTCTTCAAAACCAACTATGAATACATAATCAAATTCTAATCCTTTAGCTGAATGAACAGTCATAAGTGTTACTACATCTGTTTGATTTTTATGTTCTTCGATATCAGAAACAAGACTTATTTCATCTAAAAACTCAGATAAAGATATTACTCCATATGTATTTTCAAAATTTCTTGTGATTGATTTAAACTCTTCAAGATTCTCTAATCTTCCTTGAGATTCTATAGTGTTTTCCTGCTCTAACTCTTTTCTTATTCCAGTTTTATCTAATATTAAATCTACTAACTCTGTCAAAGATAAATCTTCACTTTGGTTTTGAAATTCTTTTATTAAATTTTTAAATTCTAATTCTTTACCACCATCTATTACATTAAATATACTGTCATTTAATGAATTAGCTTTAATAGTAAGATTTTCTAGTGTTTTTAAACCTATACCCCTTTTAGGTACATTTATAATTCTATTTAAACTTAAATCATCGCTAGGATTATAAATAAGTTTTAAATAACAAATTAAATCTTTTATTTCTTTTCTATTATAGAAATAAAAACTTCCTACTACTTTATATGGTATATTTTCTTTTAAAAATGCTTCTTCTATATTTCTCGATTGTGCGTTTGTTCTATAAAGTATAGCTATTTGATTTAACTGTACTTGATCTTTTATCAACTTTTTTACGCTTGATACTACATAATAAGCTTCTTCTTTTTCATCATCGCACTGTTTGTATTTTATTTTAGAACCCAAATCATTTTCAGTCCAAAGATTTTTATCTTTTCTATTTTTATTGTTTTTTATTACATCATTTGCTGCATTAAGAATAGTTTTCGTAGATCTATAATTTTGTTCTAATAAAATAACTTTAGTATCTTTATAATCATTCTCAAAATTTAAAATATTTCTATAATTTGAACCTCTAAAAGCATATATACTTTGATCAGGATCACCAACAACGCAAATATTTTTGTGTTTAGCAGAAATCATTTTTGTAAAAATATATTGTACTTGATTTGTATCTTGATATTCATCAATCAATATGTATTTATACCTCTCTTGGTAATACTTTAAAATTTCTTTATTTTTGTTGAATAATACTATCGGTAACATAAGTAAATCATCAAAATCTAAACTATTATTTATACTAAGCTTATTTTGATATTCATTATATACTTTAACAGCTATCTCATCTATTTCATTATTTGTAAATTTATCAAGTTCATCTGGCGACATTAATTCATTTTTTGCACTACTTATTTTATTTCTTATTACTTTTGGATTATAAATTTTAGGATCTAAATTCATATCTTTAAGTATTTTTTTTATTACTAACATAGAATCATCTGAATCAATTATAGTAAAATTCGATTTAAAACCTAATTCCTTATAATGCCTTTTTATTATAGAAAGACCAAACGAATGAAATGTAGATATTTGCATTGCTTTAGGATCTATATTTAGCATATTATATACTCTTTCTTTCATTTCATTAGCAGCTTTATTGGTAAATGTAATTGCAAGTATATTTGAAGGATCAACATTTTTTTCTTCTATTAAATAAGCTATTTTTGTCGTTAATACCCTAGTTTTACCTGAACCAGCACCTGCTAGTATCAACATAGGACCCTCTGTATTTGTTACTGCTTGTCTTTGCTTATCATTTAAGTTACTTAAATCCATACATCTCACCTCTGATTTTTTTACTAGGGATTATTTTCGTAATATAATTATACCAAACATGAGTTTGCCGTTCAATAGTTTTTTATAAATTGTTAACTAAAAAAATGATTTTGAATATAATACTATTGAAAATGGAGAGGAGAATGTTTTTGAAAAAAATGATTATTACCCTAGTAGCAGTAATTATAATAATTATACTTGCTATCGGAGTATTTTATGGAAAGGGTAAAACTAAAGATGAAGTTAAAGGTGAAAAACTTAAAGACATTACTGTTGCAGAAGTAGCACATAGTATTTTCTATGCACCTATGTATGTTGCAAGCGCATTGGGTTATTTTGAAGAAGAAGGTTTAAATGTAGATATAGTTCTTACAAGTGGAGCCGATGCGGTAGCTGCTTCAGTAATAAGTGGAGATGCCGAAATAGGTTTTTGTGGTAGCGAGCAATCTATTTATATATATAAAGGTGGCGCGACTGACTACCTTATAAATTTCGCTGGATTAACTAAAAGAGATGGAAGTTTTATTGTTGGAAGGGAAAATAAACCTTTTGATATAAAAGATTTAAAAGGTTCACATATAATTGCGGGTCGTGAAGGTGGTATGCCAGCTATGACATTAGCATACACACTAAACGAAAAAGGAATATCACTTGATGATTTAAACTTTGATACTTCTATAGCATTTGCTTCAATGTCAGGTGCATTTATTGGAGGTACTGGAGACTATGTTGCACTATTTGAACCTACAGCATTAGAATTAGAAAAACAAGGCTATGGTTATGTAGTTGCATCATTAGGCGAATTGGGTGGAGAAGTTCCATACACAACATTTATGACTAAAAAAAGTTATTTAGAAAATAACGAAAAAATATTAAGTGGATTTACCAAAGCTATACAAAAAGGATTAGACTATACATTTAATCATACAGATGAAGAAGTAGCCAAAGCAATAACAGATTATTTCCCAGATACTTCTTTAAATGATTTAACTACTGTAATTAAAAGATATAGAGATAACGATTCTTGGTTTGAAACTACTTTTATAACTGAAGAAGGATTTGAAAGAGTACAAGATATTATGAAAAATTCTAATCAATTAGATGAATATGTTTCATATAGTGATTTAGTTGATAATAAATTTTCAAAATAGAAAAAGAGTGTCAAACTCTTTTTTTAAAATATATCATCTAAAGTTGTTTTATTATTAGCATTTATTATTTTTTTAATATTAGTATATACTCTACCTTGTGGAGCTTTATTTGTATTTTTTGGATTTAAAGGTATAGGTATTTTTAATTTTTTAGCTTCACCATTAAAATAAATAATATATTTTCCAGTATCTTCATATAAATCTATGTTAGCAATTTCTGCATAATAAGTAATAGCTTTAACTGGACTTTTTTGATAAACTGCAATATATTTTAGCTTATCTAACATATTAATTCCAATAGCTACAGCATACCAACGATTATTACCTAAAAATTCCTCTTTAAAGCCCTTCTTTTCTGCAGCTACTAAAATTGTATCAGGCTCCATTAATAAGTCTTTATTATTATTTGGTACAATATCTTCATTAAATTTATCATATGAATATACATAATCTTTACCAATAAAGAATTTTTTAAATTGTAATAGTTCTATATCAAATCTAAATAAATTTTTTAACTCTTTTAATTCATCTGTAATCTCATCTATTGGTATAATAACTCCTAGTTTGTCTTTTGATATTATATCAGTTATCATAGCATCTGCATTTCTATATCCAGCATTTTTAGCAATACTATCTATATCGATATTATTTTCTATCATATTGTTTACTATTATATCTTTTATTTCTAATAAATTATGTTTATAATTAAAAGCAAATTGAACTAATTGAGGAGCTATATGATCCCTTATTGAATGAGTTTTTAGCTCATTTTCAACCAAATATAATTTAGGTTTAGCCTCCACAGTATAATCAAATAAATATCCATCTGGAATAGAACTATTTTTATACTTAGCCTTTATTAATTTTTTTACATCAATATAAATTGTTTTATTACCGAAAATTTTTTTTGCATTATCCACAATATCTTTTTCAAACTCTGCTTCATCTACATACTCATATTCACAATATTCATTATCATTTGATAATATTTTTTGCATATAATCACTTCCAATTTCATAAATATTATAACACAAATTTAATATTTTTTTATTTAGTATTGATTGATTTTTAAAGATTTGCTATAATGTTATTAGGGTAGGTGACAAAAAATGAATACGATTATTGTAATACTTTCAGTGATAATTGCAATTTGTCTAATTTTAATTCTATTAGTCTCTACTTATAATCATTTTCAAGATTATATAATTAGAATAAACGAGGCTGATGTTAATATAGATGCCACTCTAAGAAAAAGATTTGACTTATTAAATAAATCGATAGGTATAATTAAAGCTAATATTAAAACTGATGAAGAAGTTTTAGAAATAATTGAAAAAATTAGATCAAAAAAATTAAATAATTTTGAATTAGATAGAAGTTTATACGACGCTATTAATGAATTTCATGCATTAAAAGAAAAATATGTAGAACTACAAACTTGTCAGGAATTTATAAAAATAGAAATAAATCTTATGGAATCTGAGTCAGAAATAGTTGGTCTAAGAAAATACTATAACGATATAGTTACAGATTATAATAAACTTGTTAAAACTTGTCCATCTAATTTTATTGCACTATTAAAGCATTATAAAACTAAAGATTACTTTGATGGAAATAATGTAGAAAATGAAAAAGGAACTGTAAAATTATAGTTCCTTTATTTTCTTTTTTTATTCTTTTTTCCACCTTTAAATATTATATATAAAAACACTAAAACCATCACTAAACTTAAACCAGTTATTAAATAGTTTTTATTTATATTTAAACTTAATGTATTAAGCTTATTACTAGTGTCATCTACTTCATCTATAAATTGTAATATGTATTCACCGTCTTTAGAATATAGAAACTTTTCTCTTGCATAGTTAGCACGATATTCTGGATCATTTAACTTTTCTATATCTATTTTAAGCTCTGAAGCCTCTTCTTGTAATTGAGCATAATAATCATCTAACTGTTTTTTTTGATTAGTTAAATCAATTATAACATATAAATTATATAGTGAACTAAAAATAAAATATAAAATGGCTACTAAACTTATTGTTCCAAAAAAAGTAAGTCTCCTTTTTGATACAGCAGGTATCTTCCTTTTAGCCATAATATCACCGTAACAATTATATCATTTTTTATTATTGTTTGCAATTAGTCTAATTAATAAATCATATACTATAAAACCGACAATAATACTTATTATAGAATATATATGGAAAATAGCGTTACCTATTTTTTGAATACCAATAAAATACAAATAAGTTACAATAAATATTAATAATACCGATAATATTAATTTTATATATGAGGGATATTTCATAATTTTTTTATTAAACCATTCTAAAAGTGATGAAAACAAGAAACCAAATATAAAAGAAAAAATAATTAATTCCAACTGAAGTGATAAATAAATCATTTAAATAATTTTGAAATTATACTTTCTTGTTTTTCTTGTTTTTTTGATGATTCTGTATAAGCTAAACTATCAATTTTTCCTTTTATTGATACATCACCTTGATAAGTATCTAGTTTTATAATTTCAAGATTTGTTCCCTTTATAAGTAAATAACCCATATTAGTTTCTAATAAAAATTCATTTTCATCAAAATTATCAATTTTTTTGACGCCTGTAATACTAATATTTTTTCTTTGTGTAATATTTATATTATGATTGCCTAGTAATACATCCTTGTCCATAATATCACCTATTTCATAATATGCGATAAAAATAACAATATGAAAAAACTCATATTGTATTTTGTCTTTTTGATAAATTTTTATTAATATTTATACTTACAATTTCACCATTTTCTTTAAAACAATTTAATTCGGTTTCATCACCTATCCACGATAAAACATGCTCAATATAATTACAATCTCCACAATTTGGAATATATCTATAGTCCATCCAACCATTATCTGTTTGATCATCTATAATTTCATCAATTGTTTTATTGCATTCTTGAGAATAAACTTGTAATATTTTCATCATATTTCCATAACCCATATTATACGATTGCAATCCTAATAATATATTATATCTCATCATTTTTAAATTTTGTTGAAGTATCATACATCCTATCTTTATATTGTATGATAAATCAGATACCATATCTTGTGTTACAGTAAAAGATTCTTCACAATTATTTTCAAAATTATATGCTTTTATTTGTTTACCTAACCAAACAGCATTTTCTATTTGCATAAGACCTGTTGCGCTACTTCCCCTATCCACTGAATGAATACCTTGTTCTTGTGTAGCTATTGCAGTAACTAATTTATAATCAAGGCCATACATAGAAGAATACTTTTTTATAAGTTCATCATATCTTGACTTTGTTTCTTGTGCTTTATCTAAACTAGACCTATCGTTATATTCAATAAAAACACTAGTTTGTTCTTCTTTCATTTCTTCTGGCTCAATGACACTAGTTTGTTCTTCTTTAGGTTTTTCTGGTTCAATAACACTTGGTTCATCTGGCTTAAAAAAATCTACTTTTCCATCTAATATTTCATCTACAGGTGTTTCTATTTCTTCTTCTAAAGTTGCTTCAACTTTTTTATCATTATTATCACTTGCACCTACCTTATTAATAATAGCATTAGCTATATTTGGCCAAAAATAAGTAGATAATGTAATAAGTGTAATACCTGATGCGATAATTCTTTTAGAAACATATTTATTTTTTCTAGTAACTTTTTGCTTTTCTAAGCTTTTTCTAGCAACTTCCTCTTCATAATGTATTATACTTTCAAACAAAGAATTTATTATTCCTTTTTTAAATAAATCCATATAGCCTCTAACTTCGACGATTGCATCAGAATACACTATAGACATATCTCTACCATTTGGATTTTCCTGAATAGATATTATTCTTTTTGAAGCTAGTGACTTAATATAGTTAATTAAATCATTTTCTCTTAACATTAAACTTACATAATTTGAGTTTAAATCTTCAAATTCATTTAGTGTTATTAAACTTTTTCTATTTATGTATAACTCTACTCTTTTCAAACTACCACCCTATACTATAGAATATTGTCTATTAAATTCCATTCATATTCGTTTTCTATATTTTTTAAAACAATATCTTTTCCATCAAGTATACATCTAGATGCATAAATGTTTAAGTTACCATAATCATCTTTTGTTCCATCCGTATAAACAATATAATTTATATCATTGCCCTCGTCCTTAAACATCTTTATTATATTACATTCAATTTCTATTCCATTTTCAATTACTTTAAAATTCATAGTCACCTCATCTAAATAAATTTATAAAAGAATTAGGTATATCTATTTCTATAAAAACTGGTTTTTGTGTTTTAGGATGAATAAATTCAATAGAATTAGCTACAAGAGCCATCCTTCTAATTGGATTTTTATTACTACCATATTTCTTATCGCCTACTATTGGATTTCCCATGTCACTAAGTTGCACCCTTATTTGATTTTTTCTACCAGTTTTAAGATTTAAACTTAACATAGTATAACCTTTTGTTTCTAATACCTTTTCATATTCAGTTATAGCAAGTTTACCTTGTTTATCATTAACTGAATAAGTTAATAATGTCTTTGTTTCCTTTAAATAGCTCTTTAAAACACCTCTGTTATTTTTTACTTTGCCACATACAACCGCTACATACCCTCTTCTAAACTTATCCCAATTTTCTTGTAAATAAAATTTAGTTTTTTCGTCTTTTGCAAAAACAACAATACCGCTTGTATCTTTATCTAATCTATGTACTATAAAAACTTTATTACTTTTGTGTTTTTGTTTTAAATACTCATAAACATAGTGATATAAAGTTTTTTCTTTTTCTTTTTGTGTTGATATTGTAAGAAGATTATGTGGCTTATTTACAACTATAAGATATTTATCTTCATATAAAATATCTAACTTCTTTTTATTAGACATAATTCACTCCTATTTATAATATATATCTTTTTGGTTTAAAAGTATATATCTTACTATTATCATTATAGAAAATATACACTTTTTTACATTAAAAAATAAGTTTAAATTACTTATTTTCTAACATTTCTATCGCACTTGCTAATCCAATTTTACCATACTCATAAGTAAGACCACCTTGCTGATATGCGATGAAAGGATAGCGAAGTGGCCCATCACATGAAAGTTCTATTGATGAACCTTGTGTGAAGGAACCGGATGCCATAATTATTTTATCGTCGTAACCTGGCATATCAGATGGCATAGGTACTACATTAGAATCGATTGCAGAACCTCTTTGAATTCCTTGACAGTATTTAATTAACTTATTTTCATCTTCAAAAATAATATTTTGGACTATATCTACTCTCTCATCAGAATATCTAGGCTCTACTTTATATCCCTTATTTTCCATTATATAACTAGTTAAAATAGCTGTTTTTAAAGCACTGCCCACTGCACTTGGTGCATTATATAATCCTTGTAAAATATATCTATTCGCACCTAAAGAAGGGCCTACTTCCTTACCCTCTCCTGGTGCGGTTAATCTCTCACTTACTAAATTTATTAAACTTTTTTTACCAACTACATAAGCTCCATTTGAAGCAATTCCACCGCCTAAATTTTTAATAAGTGATCCTACACAAATATCCGCACCAATTTCTATTGGTTCTACTTTAGATACAAATTCGCAATAGCAATTATCAACCATTATTATTGCTGTTTTATTTATTTTTCTTATCTCATTTATAATCTTTTCTAGTTTATTAATACTTATACTACTTCTAGTTGAATATCCTTTAGATCTTTGAATATAAATAAGTTTTATATCATTTTTAACTACTCTATCAATTATTTTTTCATAATCAAAGTCATTTTCTTTCAAATCTATTTGTTCATATTTTATATTAAATGATTTAAGTGAGCTAGGATTATCTTTAATTCCTATTACTTCGTGCAAGGTATCATAAGGCGTACCTGCTATTGAAAGTATTATATCATTTGGTCTTAATAACCCAAATAAACTTACAGTTAATGCGTGTGTTCCAGATATAAATTGATTTCTAACCAAAGCATCTTCACTTTTAAATATCCTACTATAAACATTCTCTATTGTATCTCTTCCAATATCATTATAACCATATCCTGTTGTAGTATTTAAGTGATATTCTGATACATTCTCCTTATTTAATGCTTCTATAACCTTTAAACTATTATAAAAAACAATATCATCTACTTTATTTAGTTCATCTTTTATTTCGGTTTCAGATTTACTAATTAATTCTAAAATATTAGTATTTATCATTTTTTCCCTCCATTACTACAATACTGCCACTAGGTAACTCACTTTCTATGATTTCTATTACTTTTTGTGCGACTTCGTATGGTTCAATTAACCTTAATTGACCAATTCTTTTTAACTCTTCATATAAATAATCTTGATTCATCTTTTTTACTAATCCAGAATTAACCCAGTTTGGACATATCGCATATACTTTTATATTATCAAATTCTAAAGAAAGTGATTTTGTTAAATTTATTAATCCAGCTTTAGATGCAGAATAATCCATATTATATCTACTATATGTGTTAATTCCATCTGTAGATGATATATTAATTATTACCCCTCCATCTAATAGTTTATATAAACCTTGTATGAGTAAAAATGGTGCGACTAAATTAACCTCTAATACTTCCATAAATTCTTCTTTAGTTTTCAGCATAAAATCATTATCTAAACTTTTAGCAGCATTATTTATTAATAAATCTAATTTTGTATATCTGCTTTTTATCTCATTACAAAAACTATTTATTTCATCTTCTTGTCGTAAATCTAGCTTATAATAATCAAATTTAACTCCTATATTTTCTACTTTTGATTTTAATATCTTTATCTCATCTAAACTAGTATTAAAAGTAGCAATTATATTATATCCATCTCTTGCAAGTTCCAGAGCAATTTCTCTACCTATACCAAATGCACACCCAGTAATTAAAGCATTTTTTTTCATAAAATGTCACTTACTCACTTTCTTATAGTTTCACCTAACGCATGTATTATACAAAAATAAATTTAAAAAATCTAGTATTTAACTAGATTAATTAATTTGATATTTAGATATACATCTAATTTTTCCATTTCCAATTTTTAATTTCTTCTAAATCTTCACCATACTCTTTTATATAAAGTTTATGTTCAACAAGTTTATTTTTGCACCATTGAATTAATCTTGAGCCTCTATTACCTAGAGATGGTAAATATTTTAAAGCATCTATTACTAAATTAAATCTATCAATTTTATTTTGTACTCTCATATCAAATGGGGTTGTTATAGTACCTTCTTCTTGATAGCCGTGTACATGTATATTCTCATTATGTCTATTATATACTAATTGATGAATTAATGAAGGATAACCATGGAAAGCAAATATAATTGGTTTATCTTTAGTAAATAACGCATCATAATCAGAATCTGTCAATCCATGTGGGTGCTTAGAATTTGATTCAAGTCTCATTATATCAACAACATTTATAAATCTAATTTTAATTTCTGGGAAATTTTCTCTTATAATAGATGTTGCAGCAAGAGCTTCCAATGTTGGTGTGTCACCAGCACAAGCCATTATTAAATCTGGTTCTTGGTCTTGGTCGTTACTTGCAAAATCCCATATTCCAATACCATTAGTACAATGTTTAACAGCCTCATCCATAGTTAACCATTGTGGTCTAGGATGCTTAGAAGCTACAATAACATTTATATAATTCTTACTTCTTATACAGTGATCAAAACAAGAAAGTAAGCAATTCGCATCTGGAGGTAAATACATTCTAACTATATCAGATTTCTTAGTAACTAAATGATTTAAAAATCCTGGATCTTGATGTGTATAACCATTATGATCTTGTTGCCAAACATGTGAAGTTAAAACATAATTTAATGAAGCTATTTTATGTCTCCAAGGAAGTTCACTCGTAACTTTTAACCACTTTGCATGTTGACTAGTCATAGAGTCAACTATTCTAATAAATGCTTCATATGAATTGAAAAATCCATGTCTTCCTGTCAACAAATATCCTTCTAACATACCCTCACAAGCATGTTCTGAAAGCATAGAGTCAACTATTCTTCCCTTTGAAGATATAAACTCATCATTCAAAAATCTAGTACCCATAAATTGTCTATCTGTTTCTTCAAAAATATGATTTAATCTATTTGACATTGCCTCATCTGGACCGAATACTCTAAAGTTTTTGTTATTATCATTAAATTTTATAATATCTCTTACAAAATTTCCAAGTTCTATCATATCCTGTGCTTCTACACTTCCAGGATAACTAACATCTAAACCATAATCTTTGAAATCTGGCATTCTAAGTTCTTTTAATAGGATGCCACCATTAGTAATTGGATTTGCTCCCATTCTTTTATCGCCCTTAGGGCACAAATCTCTAAGTTCTTTTATAAGAGTCCCATTTCTATCAAATAGTTCTTCTGGCCTATAACTTCTCATCCAAGCTTCAAGTATTCTTATATCAGATTCGTCATCTATAGTTATTGGAACTTGATGAGCTCTAAATGATCCTTCTATTTGCTTACCATCTACAATTTTTGGGCCTGTCCATCCTTTTGGAGTCTTTAAAATTATCATTGGCCATATAGGTCTACTAATTCTATTCTCATCTTCGTTTAATGCACTTTTTTTAATATCTTTTATTAACGAAATACATTCTTCTAGTGCCTTTGCCATTTTTTGATGTCTCGTATTTATATCTGTTTGTTCATCTATTTCTACAATTATTGGCTGCCATCCACATCCATAAAAGAAAAACTTTAATTCTTGATTAGATATCCTAGAAAATATTGTAGGATTAGAAATTTTATAACCGTTTAAATGAAGTATTGGTAACACAACTCCATCTGTTTTAGGATTTATAAATTTATTTAATTGCCATGAAGTTGCTAGAGGACCTGTTTCAGCCTCACCATCTCCTACAACACAAGCGACTATTAAATCTGGATTATCCAAAACCGCACCAAAGGAATGAGATAAACTATATCCTAACTCACCACCCTCGTTTATTGATCCTGGCGTTTCTGGAGCAACATGGCTAGATATTCCTCCTGGAAATGAAAATTGCTTAAATAATTTTTTCATTCCTTCTTCATCTTGAGTAATATCTGGATAAACTTCACTATATGTACCCTCTAAATAAACATTAGAAACTATCGCATTCCCACCATGTCCTGGACCAGATACATATATCATATTTAAATTTTGTTCTTTTATAATTCTATTTAAATGTGTATATATGAAATTCTGACCTGGAACAGTTCCCCAATGGCCTACTATTTTTTTCTTTATATCACTTTTTTGAAGTGGCCTTTTTAATAATGGATTATCTAAAAGATATAACTGTCCTACTGATAAATAATTGGCAGCTCTAAAATATGCTTCTAATTTTTCTACCGTATCTCTACTTAAAAAATCATCCATAAAATCGCCTCTTTCTATTCTAAATACATTATATACTATTTTTGATTTTAAAACAATATTTTAATTTTATTAACAGAATTTTAATTAAAATAAATTAATATTAAATGTTGAATTTATTTTAATCTTTTAGTAAAATATAAATAATGGAGGGTCGTATGGAAACAATAAAAAATGATTTTAATGAAAAAATTAAAAATAGTACTGGTATTAGTGTAGTTGATTTTTGGGCTCCTTGGTGTGGTCCGTGCAAAATGTTTGGTCCTGTATTTGAAAATGCTTCAAAGGAATATAAAAATATAAATTTTTATAAATTAAATGTAGATGAAGAAGAAGATATTTCAAAAGAATTAGGCATCATGTCTATACCAACCATTGTATTATTTAAAGACGGAAAAGAAATAAAAAGAAATATTGGTTTTATGGATGAAGATTCACTAAATGATTTCTTAGGAGAAGACTAATGTATGATACTATCATAATCGGAGCTGGACCTGCTGGTTTAACTGCCGCAATATATGGAAAAAATGCTAGAAAAAATATATTAGTATTAGAAAAAGAAACTTATGGTGGACAAATACTTAAAGCCGACAAAATAAAAAATTACCCAGGTTTTAATGAAATATCTGGATATGAATTTGCTACAAAGCTTTATAATCAAGTTAAAGAACTTGGTTGTGAAATAAATTTTGAAGAAGTAATAGAAATTAAAAATAATAATGAGTTCAAAGAAATTATTACTAAAAAAAATACCTATAAAACTAAAAGTATCATAATAGCTACTGGAGCCGAAAATAGAAAATTAGGTCTTCCTAACGAAGATGAATTATTAGGTAAAGGAATTTCATACTGCGCTACTTGCGATGGAATGCTTTTTAAAGATAAAGTAGTAGCTATTACAGGTGGAGGTAATACTGCTATTGACGACGCATTATACCTTAGTAATATAGTTAAAAAAATCTATGTTATATATAGACAAAAAGAATTTAGAATTGATTCTATAAATCTAGATAAATTAAAAAATAAAGATAATGTAGAATTTATATTAAATTCAAATATTACAATGGTTAATGGTAACAAAATACTAGAATCAGTTACTGTTAAAGAAAATGATACTAATATTGAAAAAGTAATAAACCTAGATGGTCTTTTCATAGCGATTGGACATATTCCTGTATCTGGTATGTGTAAAAACATTGTACAGACAGATGATAAGGGATATATAATAGCAGGTGAAGAATGCAAAACAAATATAGACGGTATATTCGTAGCTGGTGATATTAGAGTCAAAGGAATTAGGCAATTAACTACTGCTTGTAGTGATGGTACAGTAGCAATGCTTAATGCTTGTAAATATTTAACACAAAAAAAGCATTAATTTATAATGCTTTTTTTTGGTGTTACTTCAAGTGATTTTGGAAGTTCTTCTTTTAACTCCAAGTAGCGCATTTTTAAAGGTCCTAATTTAGGATTTGGGATATAAATTTCATCTCCCGTAGCTAAAATTGAAATATTTTTAATTTTTCCAGAATTTTTTTCCTCTATCAATTTAATATATGTCATTGTTTCATTATAACTACCACTTGCAGATGATGCAAAATATGAAACATTTTCTCCTGGCTCAACTATGTGAGATACCCAAAATGAATTTTTTTCAATATCCATTATTTGTTGCTCTACACTAACCAATTCAGCATAAATTTCATTATCGAAACCTACAACAAGTGGAATTGATAAATCCATCCAACTTATGCTCTCAACTTTATCATCTATAAAATTCATTTTTCTTATTGCTTTTTTATAACTTTCTTTAGATTCGTAAACATCAGAATATGATTTTGTATAATATTTATCAACTATTTCATCCAGTGTTTCAGCAGATGAAACATGTATAATACCTCTAGTTAGCGCCGTATCAGACAAGATAGTTGGAATAAATTGTCTTTCCCTACCTATATCTATTCCATCATTTCTACCTACTGCATAGACAATACCATAACTAGATGCTAAAGTCGTAAATACAACCAAGCCAGAAATTGCAATCCTTTTTAATTTTAATCTTCTTTTATATCTGTTCATACTATTTTTTTGATAATTGTTCATATTATATGTTCTAATTTTTTTTACATTACGATTGTTATTATTATAATTCATAAAATCATCCCTCTTAATTATATCAAATTTATTGTTACATGAACAATATTTATTTTCTATTTATAACTTTAAACATTATAAATGTAAATAAATAGTATAGTAAAACCAATACTAGCACTCCAATTATTATTGGTATTAAAAAATCCAATAATGATAGTAAAACAAATAAAACGAATAAGCCAATAATTATTATAACTCCATATCCAAAACATCCCGCACTACTATCAAAAATATCATTATCTCTTTCCTGAGCAGCCTTTGATTTAGAAACATATTCGGTTGTTTCAACTAAATCATATGTCGTCCCATTATATATATATTTATCCTTCTTTTTAACCGTATATGAACCTAATAATGCTGCGGCTGAAATAATTAATAATATAAAAGCGACTAATATATAAGTTAAAATTGAAAAAGATTCCCTTAATCCAAAAAGTAATGAATTAAACCCATTAAATTTTATACCATATATAAGGAATAAAACTATTCCAACAATTATTAAAATTACTTTTAATACTATCTTATATACATCAGGAACTTCCTTTTTTTTCAAATTTTGTCTACTTACATTTTTTTTCATTTTAAGTAAACTCACCTCAACTGGATAATATAATATACAATTTATCCAAATTTGTCAAATTGGTAAAATATTAAACATTATATTTATAATATTTTAATTTTTTAGGATTTACATTTTTTGAATACCTTAAATCAATTTTATCTTCTATATTTACTCCACCTAACCCAACATCTATAAACGCACTACATATCTTTCTTAATTGCTTATTATATCTAGTATCTTTTATTAAAAGTGTCGTATAAGATTGTGTCATGTTTATCAAATCGTCTGCTTTATATTTAGCATCTTTAAAAGACAAAACTGAGCTAAGAACTATATTCGCACTTTGTAAACATAAATACATATCAGATTTTTGAAAACTAGTATGTAACTCAATATGATAAAACCTCATTATTTGAAGTAAAACATTTTCTAACCACAGCAAATAATTTTTATAAAAGCCTTCTAAAGATATACCAAAATATCTTTCAAAATAATCATTTATAGAAGCGATTTCATTCATTACATAAACTATATTATCACTATCTAAAGCATTTTGTATTTTTTGAACTCTATCACAATTATTTAAATTGTTTTCAATTAAAAATTTTTTATCTTCATTAAATTGTCTTTTTAATTCGTAAGGTATTTTTATTTTAATATATCTACTCACAATGCATTCCTCCACAACATTTATGTATTATAGCAGAATTACTCTAATTTGTAAAATTACGATTATGGGGCACAAAATAGAATTTTATATAAAATTTGCATATGTAAAAAACTGCTAGTTTACTAACAGTTTATTTCTTATGCCTTAGCTTTTTTTAATGTTATTATAAATTGTTGTTGTAAAAGAGATTTTGTAAATTGTTCTTCCAACGCTTTAACACTACTTTCATATCTACTATATGCTTTATCATAGTTTCCTTGTTCGATTTGTTCAACACAATAATCAACTATATTATCATAAATATAATCATAAATAATATCCGACTTTTCTTCCTTATCAATAGTTTCAACAATTATTGGAGCTATTTCATAATAATGTTCTATATCTTCTTTTGAAACAAAATTATCCCTAAACCATCTCAATACTCTTAATTCATAACAATTATCATCAAATTTTTCTTGAAAATACCTCATGCAAGCCGTAGTTAAATAACACTTAGCATCTGTATGTTCTGTAGTACCATTTGTCGTATTTATAATATGTGCTGATTTTGTGTCACTATTAACCGCTATATGAATTGATTCATGAGGGCCCTTAGGGTCTGATGTATATACATCTATTTTCGTATCATATTTACTACTATTTGGAGTAGTTGCTTTTATTATTGGTTTGTCATCTGCCATTTTTATCACTCTCTTTCTTTATATTAGATAAAATCTTCCCAATTTGGAATATAGAATACGATATACCTTCTATATGAAATTTGTTATCGTAATCTGCTAAACATAGTTCCAACTGTGAAATGATAGATTCTATTTCGCTATATTTATTTATAATCATTTCATAATTTTTTAATTCATAACTATCTTGCCAACATTTTATGTGTGCATAAACATAATTTAAATAGTCAATTATTTGGTCTTTAGATAATTCTAGATATATCTTATCTTCTAAATTATTTATTTCATCAATAGCTTTTTTTAAATTTAATAATGCGTAATTCAAATTACTTGAAAAATCTAAATTTATTTTTTTTGTTTTTTCCATGGCTATCCTTTCCTAAGTAATATTATATAACATAAATTATAAAAATTAATACAAAGTTTCAAAAATAAATGTTTTATTAACTTAAATATAGCAAGTATATGAAATAATTAATGTTACTATTACTACTTTGCAAAAGAAAAAGTCCATAATATCAAGTATTACGAACTTATTATATAAATTAAAAACTCGCTAGTGTGCGAGTTTAAAGGTTCTATAAATTATTATTAAAAATTATATTTTTCTAAAATTTTTCCATCTTCATCATAAATAGTAGCATCAGCATTTGACAAATACAATACTTGAAAATCTGGATTATCAAGAGTATATCCAGCATCAATTGCCCAATCAAATTCATCTATAACTGCTTGTTTAACTTTGATGTTTTCACTATCATCAATTAGTTCACAATTGATTCTTATCCAATTTGTATCGTCATAAGCAACAATACAAACATGATTATTTTTTTCTATTTGCTTTGATACATTTTTATGCTTACTTGTGATAACATAAATTTTATTATCAACCATAATTGGATCCCCAAAAGGTCTACAACTTGGTTTATTTCCATTAATAGTAGATACAAAATTTACTTGTGTATTTTCTTTTAAAAATTTAAATGTTTCATTCATTTTTTATTTTCTCCTTT
>CANQFF010000006.1 GCA_947598345.1 uncultured Bacilli bacterium | reverse complement strand
TCGAAAATTTGACAAAAAAATAACCATTTTATAATGGTTTTCACAAATTTATTATTTCAAAACTGATAAATTCCCGGATATCAATAATTGAATATAAAAAAATAAATAATAATTGGTTAATAAGTAATTATGAAAGATTAATGGAAAAAAAATTGAGTAATTAAAATTACTTTTTTTTAATAATTGTAAAAAATTGTATACAGAAAAATTATACAAATGTTCGTAAAAAATATTGACAAATATATTTTTATCTAGTATAATGTATTTGTAAGTATAAAGGAGGAAAAGTAGATGGCAAAGACTACAACTACTGATAAAACACTAGATCAAGTTTTATTAGATATAGAAAAACAATTTGGAAAAGGGGCTGTAATGAAATTAGGGGAGCATGAGCACCAAAAAATTGATGTTATATCAAGTGGTTCTATTTCTCTAGATATCGCATTAGGTATAGGTGGTTATCCAAAAGGAAGAATTATTGAAATATTTGGACCAGAATCAAGTGGAAAAACGACTTTCGCATTACACGCAATAGCAGAAGCTCAAAAAAATGGAGGAAGAGCGGCTTTTATTGATGCTGAGCATGCATTAGATCCTGTATATGCTTCTAAATTAGGTGTTAATATAAATGAATTGCTTTTATCACAACCGGATAATGGAGAACAAGCACTAGAGATCTGTGAAGCTTTAGTACGAAGCGGAGCAATCAATATTGTAGTAATAGATTCTGTTGCAGCTTTAGTACCACAAGCTGAAATTGAAGGTGAAATGGGTGATTCTCATGTTGGTTTACAAGCTAGATTGATGAGTCAAGCATTGAGAAAATTGTCTGGAATTGTAAATAAAACGAATACTGTTGTAATATTTATAAATCAGTTGCGTGAAAAAGTTGGTATTGTTTTTGGGAATCCAGAGGTTACTCCAGGAGGCAGAGCTTTAAAATTTTATGCTTCTGTAAGGCTTGAAATAAGAAAAGGTGAACAAATAAAACAAGGTGGAGATTCTATTGGTAATAGAACAAATATCAAAGTAGTAAAAAATAAAATGGCGCCTCCTTTTAAGGCTTGTTCTGTTGATATAATTTATGGTGAAGGTGTTTCAAAAACTGGAGAGATTGTAGATTTAGGTACAGAAGCTGGTATATTAGATAAAAGTGGAGCTTGGTATTCTTATAATGGTGAAAAAGTAGGGCAAGGAAAAGAAAATGTTAAGGATTGGTTAAAGAAAAATCCGAAGATTATGGAAGAAATAGAGAAGAAAGTTAGAGTTTATTTTGAACAAAACACCCCACTTCAAATTGGTAATATTGACACTGAATAGGATAATTTTAAAATTATTCTTTTTTTCTTGATTTATTTTTAACTATATCTTATAATAATTATAGAGTGAATATCACTCTAGGAAATGGAGGAATAATATGCCAGATGTTATAAGCTCCATTTTGCTAGTCCTAGTAGGACTTATTGTTGGAATAATCGTAATGTTTATAATTAATCTTATTAGAAAAAATTCTGCTACAGATAAAGCTGATAAGATATTAGAAAGTGCTCGTAACGAAGGAGAGCAAATAAAAAAAGATTTAATTGCAGAGGCTAAAAAAGAAGCCAATGAATTAAAAGATAAAAATGACGAGGAAATAAGAGAAAAAAAAGCGGAGATAAAAGAATCTGAAGCTAGATTAATAACTCGTGAAGAAAATATAGATAGAAGAGACTCTAATCTTCAAAAAAGGGAAAATTTATTAGAGGAAAAAGAAAAAAGTTTAATAGATAAACAAAAAGATATTCAAGAACAAGAAGCAAATGTGGAGAAACTAAAAGAAGACCAAATTAAGGCTTTGGAAAAGATAAGTGGATATACTAAAGAAAAAGCAAGAGAATTAGTAATGAAGCAGGTTGAAGAATCTATGACTTTAGAAATATCTTCATATATCAAGGAAAAAGAGGCAGAAGCCAAGTTGGAAGTCGATAAAAAGTCTAAAAATTTATTAGTTGAAAGTATGCAAAAATATGCAGGTGATGTTGTTGAGGAACAAACTGTTACTGTTGTAGATTTGCCTAATGATGATATGAAAGGTCGTATCATAGGTAGAGAAGGAAGAAATATTCGTACTATTGAAGCAGTTACTGGTGTGGATTTAATAATAGATGATACACCAGAGGCAATAGTTTTATCTTCATTTGATCCACTTAGAAGAGAAATAGCTAGGATTACGGTAGAAACTTTGATAAAGGATGGAAGAATTCATCCAGCTAGAATAGAAGAAATTTATGATAAAACTTGTAAAGATATGAAAGAAAAAATAATGGAATATGGTCAAAATGCGTTATTTGAATTAGGATTGACTAAGTTTGAACCAGAGGTTATTGAGTTAATTGGAAAATTACAGTTTAGAACAAGTTATGGTCAAAATGCATTAAAACATTCCATAGAAGTTGCAGAATTAGCAGGTATTATGGCAGGCGAACTTGGTGAGAATGAAATGCTTGCTAAAAGAGCTGGTTTACTTCATGATATAGGAAAAGCTATTGATCATGAAATGGAAGGAAGCCATGTAGAAATAGGCGTAAATATTGCTAAAAAATATAAAGAGAATGATATAGTAATAAACGCAATAGAGTCTCATCACGGTGATACTGAACCAAATAGTATTATTGCTGAATTAGTAGCTATAGCGGATACATTATCAGCAACAAGACCAGGTGCTAGAAATGATTCTCTTGAAAATTATGTACAAAGATTACATGACTTGGAAAATATCGCAAATGATCAAAAGGGTGTAGGTACTGCATTTGCTATGCAAGCAGGAAGAGAACTTAGAGTAGTAGTTAAACCAGAAGAAATAAGTGATGCTGAGAGTCATAAAATAGCTAGAGATATTAAGAAAAGAATTGAAGATGAATTACAATATCCAGGTACTATTAAAGTAACTGTAATAAGAGAAACAAGAGCAGTAGAAGAGGCTAAATAATAGCTTCTTTTTATATTATTGGATTTTCTACATCTACTATATTTTCAGTTTCTGAAAGACCTACAACATATAGTGCTATTATACCAGAAACTATAACAAGAACAGATGCTACAATTTGGAGAATATATGCTTTTAAATCTTCGTTTTCTTTATTTTTATAAATTACATACAGTTTATAATTTACATATAAAAAAATAAATGATAAAACAAGAACTAGTATCCTATTAAATAATGTTAGGTTGTATAACTGTTTAGAATCTAAGGGAGTATCTTTATTTTCTAAATCAAGTTTTTGATTATATGTTATGACAATAGAAATAACAGCAGAAACAAGAGCTACGACTAAAGTCCAAAGTTGTATGTTTATAGCATTTATTTCATCATTGTCATTCATGTAATCACCAATAAATTATATGGTAAAAAAATAAGAAATAATTATTTATTTCTTAATCTATAAAAATTAATAGATGGTGGATTAAGGAACCTAAATTTATATTTACTTGTCCCAATACCACTTGATATATAAAATTGAGTATTACCTAAGTCATAATAATCATCATAATATTTTTGAGAATAAGCCTCTTTAATAATTCCACCAATAAAAGGTATTTTTACTAAACCACCGTGTGAGTGTCCGGCTAAAATTAAATTAAAGTTTGAATAATCTATATCATCTATAAAATCTGGTTCATGCATAATTAATATTGAATATTTATAATCACTATCTATTTTACTATAAATATCTTGGACGGTATCTTTAATATGATTTTCTTTATAATTAGAGCTTATACCTAGTAGTAATATAGGTTCTATACCACTGCTATATATTAATTCATAATTATCGTTTAAGTCTATAAATTCACTATTATTAATAATTTCTTCCCAATTTGAATTATCTAAATCTTCTTCTCCTTTTATTGCGTATTTGCCAATATTAAATTCTATTGAAGAAAGTAGGTCAGTTAAGTCTGATATATCTCTTTTAGAGTAATTTATTTTTGAATCAACAATATCACCACTCAATATAACGATATCTGGTTTTAATGAATTTATATTATTGATTATCTTTTTTAAATCTTTCTTAGTAGTTGTAACTTTATAATGTATATCACTTATATGTACTATTTTTAAACCATAAAAATTACTTGGAATGTTTTTATCAATTATTGCGTACTCTTTAACTTTAAAATTTTTAATTTCAATAAATCTGCTATAAACTATAGTAGTACATATTAAAAAAACAATAATTAATAATATTTTTACCCATAATCTAATTTTAATATGCTTATTATTCATATATTTCACCACTTTAATTATACAATAAAACAACCTTAAAAACAACTTGAATTATTTTAAATATTACTATATAATTGATAGTAGTGAATGGTAGGTGTTAATGTGAAAATAGACAATAAAGGATTTGCAATATCTTCAATTATGTATTTAATATTAGTAATGTCAATTATATTAATTACAGTAACACTTGCAATATTGGGAAATAGAAAAATAATATTAGATAAACAAAAATCAGAAGTATTAGAAAATATATACGATGAAAAAGTATATAAAGATTCTTCAGGAGCCTTACCACCTGTTTTGGGTAATTTAACTCCAGTAAAATATGATTATGACTTGGGTAGTTTTAAAGTGGCAGATGTAAAAGAAAAGTGGTATGACTATACAAACCAAGAGTGGGCAAATGCAGTAATACTAGAAGATGGAATTGTAAAAGAAGTAGATGATGAATTAGATATTAGTAGTGAAGTAAAAGCTATGTTTGTATGGATACCAAGATTTTCATATACGATAAGAGGAACATATGGAAAAAGTGGAACTGATGCGACGCATCCTGGTGAAATAGATATAAAATTTGTAAATAAAACTACAAAAGAGCAAGGACAAGCAAGCTATAGTGGGACTATTACGAGTGAATGGTATACACATCCTGCATTCACATTTGGTGATAAGGAATTAAGTGGATTTTGGGTAGGAAAATTTGAAACAAGTCATCTTACTTTGGGAAAAAATCAAAACGATTTGGAATGTACAGATATAAATTGTGAAAATGCAGATGGAATAAGAATATTACCAAATGTACAATCGCTAAGAAATAATGATGTATCAAATTTCTTCTTTGCAGCAAGGTCTATGAGTAGAAGCAGTAATTTATTTAATATAAATTCAAACATTGTAAATACACATATGATGAAAAATAGTGAATGGGCAGCAGTAGCCTACTTATCTCAAAGTAAATATGGAAAGTATGGAAATAGTGATTATGTAGGAGAAAATAAAGAGGTATATAAAAATGATTCGTCAAATTTTATAACAGGTAAAAGCAGTGGAAAACCAAGTATAGAAGGATCTTTACCAAACGGTTCATATTCATATGATGAAGAAACAAATGGAACAGGAGCAAGTACAACAGGAAATATATATGGAATATATGATATGAGTGGAGGATCATCTGAAGTAGTGATGGGAAATCTTAATGATATCATATTAAATTCAGGATTTGATTCTACATTTTTTATAAATAATACAAACTATTATGATAAATATGTAGACACAAATGTAAACAATGCATTATACAAAGGACAAGCTCTAGGGGAAACTAGTGGATGGTATGGAGATTCGACAACCTTTATTTCTTCCACTAGCCCATGGATAAATCGTGGTGGCAGTTATAACAATGGTACTGATGGAGGTATGTTTAACTTTTCTGCTGGTGCTGGTAGTGTAGAAGACATAATATCATTCCGTATTGCCTTAACATTAAATAACTAAAAAATAAAACCGAGAAAATCGGTTTTATTTTAAAAACGGATAATTATTCCATTGTATTGACTTTTTTACTTAATCTAGATTTGTTTCTAGCGCTTGTATTTTTTGTAGTTACTCCTTTATTAGTAGCTTTATCAATAGCTTTAATAGCTATTTTTAATTTATCTTGAGCTTTATCTTTGTCTTTAGAAGCTACAGCTCTTTCAACATTTTTAATAGCTGTTTTCATACTAGCAGCAAATTCGTTGTTAGCTTTTTCTTTCTTTTCATTTACTAAAACTCTTTTTTTTGCATTTTTTAGATTTGGCATAAGTTCACCTCCAAGCCACATATACACATATTTTAACAAAAAAATATAAAAAAAGCAATAAAATAAATAAATTTGTTAAAAATAATATTGGTGAAATATATGAATAATGAAGTAGATTTAGAAAAATATCAAATTAGAACAGATTTGGCAATAGATTACATAGAAGAAGAAAAGAAACTGAGTGGTGTGAATTATGAAACTAATACTATAAATGATATTACAATAACAAATGTAAAATTGGATTCAAATAATGCACTTGGTAAGAAAAAAGGAAAATATATAACTTTAGAGTTTGAAGATGTAACAGATAGTGAAAATGCAAGTAAGGTTGCAGATGCACTTACTAAAATATTAAAAGATTTATTAAAAATAGATGATCAATCTTTCGGAATTGTGATAGGTCTTGGAAATGACAAATCAACTCCAGATTCATTAGGACCTCTTGTAGTTAATGAAATCATAGTTACTAACCATTTATATTTACTTTCTAAATTGAGTAGTAATTATAAAAGAGTCGCTGCGATAAGTCCTGGAGTAATGGGTGAAACTGGAATTGAAACTAGCGACATAATAGAATCTATAGTAAATAAAGTAAAACCTACTTATTTGATAGTAATAGATTCACTTGCCAGTAAATCTATAGAAAGGTTAAATAAGACTATACAAATTACTGATACTGGAATACATCCTGGTAGTGGGATAGGAAATAAAAGAAAAGAAATAAGTGAAGAAACTATTGGTATACCTGTTATAGCAATAGGAGTTCCAACTGTAGTTGATGCATCGGTAATAGTATCAGATACTATTAATTTCATTTATAAAAATTATGCTTTTAATAAGGAATATATGAAAACACCTAAAAGCAAATTAACATTTAATAATGTCAATTATTTAAAACATAAAATAGAGGAGAATAAAGAAGAAAAGGAATTTTTACTTGGTGTGTTAGGAACATTAAACGATGACGAACTTCAAAAACTTATATATGAAGTTTTAAACCCAGTTGGATATAATTTAATGGTAACACCAAAAGAAATAGATTTTGTTATAAAAAAATTATCTAATATCATTGCTCAATCAATAAATAATTCTATTCATGATATTGACAAAATAAATTAAAACTGTTAAGATTATATTGTAGGTAGATATGAAGGTGGTGAAAAAATGAAGAATAAAGGTTTTACTTTGATAGAATTATTGGCAGTAATAGTTATTTTAGCTATCATTGCATTAATAGCAACTCCAATCGTATTATCAATAATTAACCAAAGTAGAAGTAGTGCTAGGGTAAGTTCAGCAGGAGAGGTTGTAAGCTCTGTAGAAACTGCTTATGCGGTAGCATATATGTTAACAAATAATGCTAGTTTACCAACATTATCTCAAGTAAAAGAGAACTTCAAAATGAAAAATGCTGAATGGAAGGAAGATAATACAATAGTAGCTGGAAATAATGTTAGTTGTACAGTAACTACTGCTGATAATGTTCTAAAAGTAGATTGTGGAGATACAGGTAAAAAGACTTCAGATGATCAAGTTATGACGCTTAGCACTGAATAATATTAATATATAAAAAAATATCACATTGATATTTTTTTTGGTATATTAAAAAAATTTGCAAAAAATGTTTACAAATAAAGGAGCTTTTAGTATAATTAATATGCTTATTTCGGAGGTGATTAACTAGATGAAAAAACCAGTAGTAGCATTAATAGGAAGACCAAATGTAGGTAAAAGTACTATATTTAATAGGATAGTTGGTAGAAAAATATCAATAATAGAGGATACACCAGGTGTTACTAGAGATAGAGTATATGGAAGTGCAAGTTACAAAGATTATAATTTTCATTTAATTGATACTGGTGGTGTTGAAATTGGTAATCAAAGTTTTAATGATGAAATAAAAGTTCAAGCTAGTTTAGCTATAGATGAAGCCGATATAGTAATTTTTGTAGTTGATGGAAAAGAAGGTCTTACAAGAGATGATTTTTTAGTTCGTGATATGCTAAAAAAAGTTTCTAATAAAGTTATAGTTGCAATAAATAAATGTGATAGTAAAAAAATTAAAGAAACAGAATACGAATTTTATGAATTGGGATTTGAAAACTTAGTAAAAGTAAGTGGTGAACAAGGTGACGGAATATATGATTTATTAGATTTAGTTACTAGTAATTTTCCTAAGTTTGAAGATTCAAGTGACGATACAAAGGTTAGGTTTTGTATAATAGGAAGACCAAATGTAGGTAAAAGTAGTCTAGTAAATGCAATTTTAAATGAGGATAGGGTTATCGTTTCTAATATAGCTGGAACAACAAGGGATGCTATAGATACTGAATTTAATTACAATAATGAAAAATATGTAGTAATAGATACTGCTGGAATGAGAAAAAAAGGTAAAGTATATGAAAATATCGAAAAATATAGTTTACTTAGAAGTTTAAAAGCAATAGATAGATCACAAGTGTGTGTTATTGTAATTAATGCAGAAGAAGGTATTATTGAACACGATAAGCATATTGCAGGTTATGCAATAGAAGCTGGAAAAGCTGTTGTTATTGCTGTAAATAAATGGGATTTAATAAATGATAAAGAAACAGAAATGAAAAAGTGGAAACAACAAATAGAAGCTAATTTTGCTTTTATGCCTTATGCAAAAGTTGTATTTTTAAGTGCAAAGACTAAAAAAAGAATACATACACTTATGCCTGAAATTTTAAATGCATATGAGAATAGTAAGAAAGAGATAAAAACTAGTTTACTTAATAAAGTTATAATGGATGCTTATGAATTAAATATACCTCCTAGTTACAAAGGCAAGAGATTAAAAATATATTTTGCAACTCAAGTAGGTACTATGCCACCAACATTTAATATTCAAGTAAATAGTAAAGGACTTATACATTTTTCATATGAAAGATATTTAGAAAATAAAATAAGAGAATCTTTTGATTTTAGTGGAACACCAATTGTTATAAATTTTAAGAACAAGGGAGAAAACAATTAATAAAGTTTTCTTTTTTTTCTTTTTATGATATTATTATTTGGGTGATGTTGTGTATAAAGATTGTAATAAGAAAATACTTAAGATTTTTAGTTTACTTATAATAATTGGTGTACCACTTGTTAAATTTATGTCAAAAGTATTAGAACAATATAATGTAATTGCTAATTATGATATGATTAATCCAGGTATTATTTTATATTTCTCATCACCAATATTACTTTATATTTATATAAGAGATTTGATATATAAAGAAAGAAAAATAGAGTTGTGTGATTATATATTTTTAGCTACTATTTTATCTGGAGTACTGGCAACCGTATTTTCAATTGATAAGGAAATTGCTATGTTTGGTTCATATGCAAGACATGAAGGATTTTTATCAGTAATTGCGTATTATTTACTGTTTATAAATTGGAGATTTAATGGTACAAAAAAGGATATACATAATTTTATAAAATTAGTAGTATTTATCGCAGTTATAAACTCTATATATGGAATTTTACAGATTTATACACCATTTAATTTCATCATAAGATATCAAAAAGATGTAAATATGGCAAGTGGGTTATGTTTAAATCCTAACTTTTTTGGAAGTTTAATTGTTACTACTTTAGGTATAATTGTATGTAATTTTCTTATGGAAAATAAATCTAGTGTAAAAGAATATATAATAATTATTTTATTATTGATATCTTTAGTCAATGCTCAGTCTATGGGACCAATAATAACATTCGTTTTAATTTTGCTATTTTTATTTTTTCTGCTTTTTATAAAAAATTTTCTTGTATTAAAAAAATTTGTTATTATATGTTTGTTATCAGTAATAGTGTTTACTTTAACTTTATTAATAAATAATACCATATATTCAAATAATAGATGTGAATTATGTTTATTTAAAAATAGTGTTGAAAAAACTGACTACGATGAAATGACGAATGGAAGAATAGAAATATGGAAAAATAGTCTAAATATAATTAAAAATAATTTTCTATTTGGAGTTGGTTTTGATAATTTTTATTTAGCGTATCCAAATAAAGACAAAGATAGCTCTTATGAAATTATTATTACTAATGATACTGTAGAAGTAAATAAACCAGAAAAAAGATATGTTGTAGATAATGCACATAATGTTTATTTGCACACATTTTCAACAACGGGTATAATAGGGCTTGTACCATTTCTTTTATTACATTTATTAGTTTTTTTGAAGGGAATAAAATCTAAAAATAAACTTTTACTTATAATGTTTAGTGGATTTATAGCTTACAGTGTTCAAGCATTTGCTAATATAAGTGTAATAATCGTTGCGCCTATTTTCTATATTATTGTAGGACTTATACTTTCTATTTCAGAATAGAACTAATTTTAACCTTTTACATAAAATAGTGTAGGAGGTTTTTTTATGGCATTTTCAGATTCTTTTTTTAATAGAATAGAAAAGAAAACTAATGTTGGTAAAGATACTATTATAGATCTTGCTAAAAAATTACAACAAAATGATTTAAAGAATGAGGGTACTCTTAGAGAAGTTATACAGACACTAAGTAAGATGACAGGTAGAGATGTTTCTAAGGATCAAGAAGATAAAATAATAAGTGCGGTTGTCAACGATAAAGTACCTAAAGATATAGATAAGTTAATTTGACACTCTTTTTTATAATTTTGTTGTAATTTTATCGACAAAGTTATATTTTTTTGATAAAATATTAGTGTAAAAGGATAAGGTAGTGGTGATATGGGCAAAAAGATAAAAGTAACTTTTCAAGGTAATGAGATTATTGAATATGAGGAAGGTACAACATATAAAGAGATTTCAGAACATTTCGCTCATTACTATAATTATGATATACTAGCTGCTAAGGTTGATAATGATATTGTAGATTTAAGCGATACATTAAAAAAGAAATGTAATATAGAATTTTTTGATAGAAGTAGTGAAACTGGGTATGCTATATATGATAGGAGTGCTAGATTTATACTTATATTAGCGGTTAGAAGAGTACTAGGTGAAAATGTAGAAATTATTGCTGAACATTCACAAGATTTAGGAGTTTATTTTACTTTAAGAGACTTAAAAACTACTAAAGATTTGGTTAATAAATTATATAAAGAAATGCAAGAGATAGTAAAAAGTGATTATTTATTTACTAAGCATAGTGTATCTAGAATAGATGCAATAAAGTATTTTAAAAAGAAAAATAAATTAGACAAGGTTAATGTCTTAAAATATATTTCAAATACTTATATAAATTTATATAGAATAGATGATGTTTACGATTATTATTTTGGAAAAATGGCCTATAGCACATCACAGATAAATGATTTTAAACTTACATATGTAAATGATGAAGGTTTTGTATTATCGATACCAGATGTTGTTAATCCACAAACAACTCTTGATTATGTTCATCACGAAAAGATATTTAATAAATTTTCAGATTATACTAAATGGGGTAGAATACTTGAAATTGAGAATGCTGCAGATTTAAATAGAGTTGTGTCTAAAGCTAAAATTTCTGAAATAATTAATCTTGCTGAGGCTCATTATGATTCACAGTTGGCAAAAATAGCAAATGAAATATATAATAGTAAAAGAAAAATTAAGATAGTGTTAATCGCTGGTCCATCATCTAGTGGTAAGACTACAACTTCAAAAAAATTAGATATATATTTAAGAAGCAGAGGTTTTAAAACGCATCCTATTGGGCTTGACGATTACTATACTGATCTAAGTAAAAGGGTACTAGATAAGGATGGTAAACCAGATTTAGAATCTGTAAAAGCTTTAGATATAGAATTATTTAATCAGAATTTAACAGATTTATTAAATGGAAAGAAAGTTAACTTGCCTACTTATAATTTTATTCTTGGTAAAAGAGAGTATAACGGTAATTATTTACAACTTGGTGAGAATGATATAATTATAGTAGAAGGCCTACATGCATTGAACGATGAATTAACGAAATCTATTAATAAATCTCAAAAATATAAAATTTATATAAGTCCACTAGTTCAAATAAATATAGATAATCATAATCATATTCATACTAGTGATATAAGAAAACTTAGGAGAATAGTAAGAGATAGTAAGACAAGAGGTAATGGAGCTAGAGAAACTCTAAGATTATGGGCAAGTATAAAAGCGGGTGAAAGAAATAATATATATAAGTTTCAGGATAATGCTGATACAGTCATAAATTCAGCGCTTATATATGAAATAGGTGTTTTAAAAACTTATGTTGAACCATTACTTTTTAATGTCAATGAGGATGATCCAGAATATCCTGAGGCTTTAAGACTTATAAATTTTTTAAGAAATTTTTTGCCTATACCTAGTGATGATGTACCACCAGATTCAGTTTTAAGAGAATTTATAGGGGGAAGTATTTTTACAAAATAGAAAGAAGGATTAAAAATGATAAGAGTAGCAATTAATGGTTTCGGAAGAATTGGAAGACTAGTTTTTAGAATAATGGAAGAAGATCCTAATTTTGAAGTTGTAGCTATTAATGATTTAACTGATGCAGAACAGTTAGCTTATTTATTAAAATATGATACTAGCCACGGTAATTATAGAGTAAATGAAATAAGTTTTGAAGATGATTATATAGTAGTTAAAGATAGAAAAGTTAAAGTATATAGTGAAATGGATCCTTCAAATCTACCTTGGGGTGAATTAGGAATAGATGAAGTCTTCGAGTGTACTGGAAAATTTACTGATAAACAAAAGGCTCTTGCTCATATACAGGCAGGTGCGAAAAAGGTAATAATAAGTGCACCAGCTAAAGGTGATTTAAAAACAATAGTATATAATGTTAATGAGGACACTTTAGATGGAAGTGAGCAAGTTATAAGTGCGGCAAGTTGTACTACTAATTGTTTAGCTCCTGTACTTAATATAATTGAGAAAAATATTGGTATAGAAAAAGGATTTATGACTACTGTACACGCTTATACAAATGATCAAGCAACACTTGATATAGCTCATAAAAAAGGTATAAATGCTCGTAGAGGTAGAGCTTGTGCTGCTAATATAGTTCCAACATCTACAGGTGCAGCAAGTGCAATTGGACTTGTAATACCATCGTTAAGTGGTAAATTAGATGGAGGAGCTTTAAGAGTTCCAGTAACTACTGGCTCAGTAATAGATTTAACACTAGAGCTTAAAAGAAATACTACAGTAGAAGAAATTAATAAATTATTTGAAGACAATGCAAATGATACGATTGGATTTACAATGGATCCTATAGTTTCAAGTGACATTAGAGGCTCATATTTAGGAGGGCTTGTAGATGGCCAACTTACTAATGTAGTAGAGGTTAATGGAAAACAGTTAGTAAAGATAATTGCTTGGTATGATAATGAAATGGGTTATTCAGCTCAAATGGTAAGAACTGCTAAATATTTAGGAAATATTTAAGGACATAAGTCCTTTTTTAAATAAACAATCATTTAAGTAGGTGATTTATGAAAAAAAGTTTATACAAAGCATTAGTTGTAACTCTATATTTATTGTCATTTTTAATTTTGCTTTTTTGTATAAGAATTAGATTTATTCCAAATATATATTTATACACCAACTATAGATTATTATTACTATTACTTGTGTGTGTATTTATTTATCTTGGTGGATATATATTGATTAAAGAATTTGATTATAATAGAAGAATATTAAAAATAAATTTAATAATATATTTTTTAATATATACAGTTACAATTTGCACATTAACACTTTTTGATGAAATATATGGTAGACAAGGGTTTACTATAATTTACTGGAATAAAGATCTTTTAAAGTATTATTTAAGCACATCATTTAATATAATCCCTTTTAAAACAATACATTTATTTATAACAGGATATTTAGATAACTTAATTAGTTTAAAATCTTTGTTAATAAATGTATTAGGTAATTTTGTAGCGTTCATGCCTTTTGCAATATTATTACCTCTTATATTTAAATCAATGAACAAGTATAAAAATTTTTTAATAACTATGGTTATTACTGTAATTATAATTGAAATTTTACAGTTTATTACTATGTCTGGGATATGTGATATAGATGATTTAATATTAAATGTATTAGGCGCAAGCATTATTTATTTTGTATCAAAAATAAAGTTTATCAATAAATTAATATATGAATTTTTCTTGTATGAAAGGTGAAATATGAAAAAATATTTAAAGTGGATAATATGTTTTATTTCTTTTTCAATATTCATATTTTTATCTATTTTAGTTCTTCATAAAAATGATATTTATATAGATTCTTATGTATATAATATTATTTTTAAGATAATTAATAACGATAATACTAAAATAGTAAAAATAATGACTTATTTAGGAAGTGGAGCTGTTGTTATAACAATTACATTATTGACGCTATTATTATTTAAAAATAAAAAATATGGATTATATATGTCACTTAATTTAATTTTAATAACACTATGTCAATTAATTCTTAAACCAATATTTTCTAGAAATAGACCTCTTGATATAAGTTTAATAGAAGAAACAGGTTATAGTTTCCCATCAGGACATTCACTCACAGCTTTTTCTTTTTATGGATTTATTATATACTTAGTCTGTACATCTAATATCCGCACAAAAAATAAAATAATAATTTCTAGTTTATTATCTATAATAATATTAATAACTGGAGTAAGTAGAGTATATTTAGGTGTACATTTTTTTACAGATGTGATTGGAGCGTTTTCTTTCGCACTTACATACTTAATAATATACATAAGTATAATTAAAAAAAATTTAATACGAAAGGAATTATAAAATGATAAAATTAAAAATAGAAAAAGTAGAAGATGATAATTATTATTTAAGCAACAACAATAATAATTATAAATTTAAAATAGTGTTTTATGATTTAGACAGTAATCCAAAAATAGGAGATTTTATCTATATACACGAAAGTTTAATAAAAGAACAAAATGTACTTTTAAGTTTTGGAAATCTTATAAGTAAATATGGAAGAGATATAAATAGTGTGGATGATCCAGATTTGTTAGTATTACAAATAAATGATAATTTATTTTATTTAAAAAGATTGTATGGTTAAATAATATATTATAATTTTTTTCATATAATTTATCGGTGATATTGTGAAAAAGATTATAATATTTTTAGTTTTATTTTTTATTTGTGGCTGTAGTAATAAGTTAACTTGTACATATGAGGAAGACTATGAAGATTTAAAAATTGAAAATAAGATTATTTTTAATTTTAAAAATAATAAATATAAACAAATAGATAAAATGATTTTTAAAGAAGAAGATGAAGCTAGAGAATATTTCAAAGATATGGAAGAATATATAGATGAGTATAATTTAATTTTAAAAGAAAATGAAATAATATCAGAACTTGAAGATGAAATAAAACTTGATGGATCAAAGGACGAAATAAAAAAACAATACGAAAATTATGATTATAAATGTAAATAAAATTTTAGTTTTCTAAAATTTTTTATTTTTCAGCACTAAAGTATTGACAGTGCTAATAAGAGGTGATATACTTGTTTTAGCACTCAAATGAAAATAGTGCTGAAAAATTGTTATATAAATCAAAAAAAATTATATAATATAAAGAGGTGACATAGTGGTAAGTAAAAGGCAGGAAGAGTTACTTAAACTTATAGTTGAAGATTACATTAAAACTGCAAGGCCAGTAGGTTCAAAGGCATTGTGCGATATTATGAAGTGTTCTAGTGCAACTATAAGAGCTGAAATGAACTATTTAGAAGAAATAGGACTTTTAGAAAAAACACACATATCTTCTGGTAGGGTTCCAAGTGAAAAAGGTTATAGATATTATGTAGACAACATAATGAAACCAAAAGAATTAAATGGTGAAGATATGTTGAAACTTCAAACTATACTCGACAATAAATCTCTAGTTGTAAATGATATAATTTTAAAAAGTATGGAAATTATATCAGAATTGACACATTATACAACAATAGTTTTAGGTAAACAATCTAGTGAGAATTTAGTTCAAAAAGTAGAAGTAATACCAATTGACAAAAATAATATGGTAGCGATTATTGTTACTGATAAAGGACATGTTGAAAACAAATCAATTTATATTCCTGGAGATATAGATTCTGCTGAAATAAAGCAGACGGTTGATTTAATAAATAAACTTATAGTAGGAACAAGTATAGATACTGTTAGTGAAGTTTTAGAGTATCAAGTAAAACCTATAATAGGAAAATATGTCAAGCAACACGAAGTCTTATATAATGCATTTTATACAGCATTTAGTGATTTCGCAGCAGAGTCAGTTAGAGTTAGTGGAACTAAAAATATTTTAATGCAGCCAGAATTTAATAATGCTGATAGAATTAGAGAAATAATAAGTAAATTCGAAGACAAAGATATTGTAAGCAGCATTAAAGAAGAAGATAATGGAATCAATATTTATATAGGAAGTGAAAATAATTTTGATGATGATGTAACAATTATAAAAACAAAATATACCATAAATGGTGAAGAGGGAACAATAGCTTTAGTAGGTCCAAAAAGAATGGAGTATGAAAGAGTAATAACTCTTTTGGATTATATAAAAAAGAACATAGATAAAAAATAGAAATGAGGTACACATGGAAGAAGAAATAAAGAAAGATGAATGTACTTGTGATTGCAATTGCAAAGAACATTTAGAGCAAGATGAATGTTGCTGCAAGGATAATGATAAGATAGATAAGAAAGATAAGAAGAATAAGAAAATAGAAAAGAATAAATATAAAGATGAGATAGAAAAATTAAAGTTAGAAAACAAGAAAAAAGAAGAAGAAGTTTTGATAGCTAGAGCTGATTTAATTAATTATAGGAAAAGAAAAGATGAAGAGGTTGCTAGGTTGCTTAAGTTTTGTAATGAAGATTTAATTAAACAATTTCTTCCAATTATGGATAATTTTGAAAGAGCAATAAAATTGGATGACGATAATTTAGAAGATGAGGTTTCAAAATTTTTGGAAGGATTCAAGATGATTTATTGTAATATGCAACAAATTATGGAAAGTTTTGATGTTAAAGCTATAGATGGCGCAAATAAATTGTTTGATCCAGTATATCACAATGCCATTATGGTAGAACATAAAGAGGGTGTTGAACCTGGTATGGTACTAGAAGTATTACAAAAAGGTTATATCTATAAAGATAAAGTTATTAGACCAGCAATGGTCAAGGTTAGTGAGTAAGAAAGGTGATAAATATGAGTAAAACAATAGGTATAGATTTAGGAACAACTAATAGTTGTGTAAGTATTTACGAAGGAGGAGAAGCTAAAGTTATAGTTAATGCAGATGGAGATAGAACTACTCCATCAGTAGTAGCTTTTAAAAAAGGAGATATTTTAGTAGGTAAAACTGCTAAACATCAATCAGTTACAAACCCTGAAACAATATCATCAATTAAAAGATTAATGGGTACAAATAAAAAAGTAAAAGCTAATGGAAAAGAATATACTCCAGAGGAAATTAGTGCGATGATACTTGGCGATTTAAAGAAAACTGCAGAAGCTTATTTAGGTGAAAAAGTTACAAGTGCAGTTATAACTGTTCCAGCATATTTTAATGATTCACAAAGACAAGCAACTAAAAATGCTGGTAAAATAGCAGGACTTAATGTAGAAAGAATTATAAATGAACCAACTGCTGCAGCTTTAGCATATGGTCTTGATAAACAAGATGAATCTCAAACTATATTAGTATACGATTTAGGTGGAGGTACATTTGATGTATCTATACTAGAACTTGGTGATGGTGTATTTGAGGTTAAATCAACTAGTGGTAATAATAAACTTGGTGGAGATGATTTCGATCAAAGAATAATAGACTATATAATCGATGACATCAAAGAAGAACACGATGTAGATTTAAGTGATAATAAAATGGCTTTACAAAGAATTAAAGAAGAAGCAGAAAAAGCTAAAAAGACACTTTCAAATGTTACTTCAACTGAGATAAGTTTACCATTTATTACAGCTGATTTAAATTACGAAACAACTTTGACAAGAGCTAAATTTGAAAGTTTGATTAGTGATTTAGTTGATTCAACTCTAGAACCAGTTAGAAAAGCTTTAAAGGATGCTAAATTAACTGCAAAAGATTTGGATAAAGTAATATTAGTAGGTGGATCTACTCGTATTCCAATGGTTCAAGAATTAGTTAAGAAAGAACTTGGTAAAGAACCATCAAAAGAAGTAAATCCAGATGAAGTTGTTGCTATGGGTGCAGCTATTCAAGGTGGAGTACTTACTGGTGATGTAAATGATATAGTACTTTTGGATGTAACACCACTTTCATTAGGAATAGAAACTTTAGGTGGAGTTTGTACTGTATTAATTCCAAGAAATACAACAATACCAACAAGCAAATCACAAGTATTCTCAACTGCTGCTGATAATCAACCAGCACCTCGTGGAATACCACAAATCGAAGTTACTTTTGATATAGATGCAAATGGTATTGTTAATGTTAAAGCTAAGGATTTAGGAACACAAAAAGAACAATCAATTACTATTACATCTTCAACTAATTTAAGTGATGAAGAAATAGATAAGATGGTAAAAGAAGCAGAAGAAAATCGTGAAGCTGATGAAAAGAAAAAAGCTGAAGCAGATGCTAGAAATGAAGCTGAACAAATGATATTTGCTACAGAAAAAGCTATTAAAGATTTAGGAGATAAAGTAGATTCTAAAGATAAAGAAAAAGCAGAAGAACAAATTAAAGACTTAAAAGAAGCTTTAGAAAAAGATGACATAGATGATATAAAAGATAAAACAGAAAAATTAAATGAATCAGCTATGGCTTTGGCAACTAAAGTTTACGAAGAAGCTTCAAAGAAAGCACAGGAAGAACAAGAAAAAGAAGAAAGTGAAAGCGAAGATAAAAAAGATAAGAAAAAAGATAAAAAATCAAAAAAAGATGATGTAATGGATGCAGACTACGAAGAAAAATAATAGAAGTTCTAGGTAACTAGAACTTCTTAGATTAAGGAGAAAATATGGAATATAAGACTAGAGAAGAAGTACCTAGCGAATACAAATGGGATTTAGACTCTATGTATAAAGATGAAAGCAGTGTAAATAAAGATATAAAACAAGTAGAAGATTTGACTCCAAAAATATTAGAGTTTAAAAACCATATTATGGATAGTAGTGATAGTTTATATAAATTTTTAAAGATAACAGAAGAACAAGATAGAATATTGAATAAATTATTTGTTTATTCAAAGATGAATTTCGATGTAGATACAAAAAATAATAAAAATAAATCATTAAAAATGAAGATAGAAAAATTAGGTGAATCTTTAAGTGAAAAGTATTCATTTATAGAACCAGAAATGTTAGAAAGTGAATATGAAAAAGTATTAGAATATATAAATCAAAATGAAAAATTAAAAGAATATAGATTTTATTTAGAACAAATATATAGATATAAACCACATTCACTATGTTTAAATGAACAAGAAATATTTACAAAGGCATTAAATTCATTTGGAAATTGTGCTGAAGCATTCAACAATATAAATAATGCTGATATCGATTTAGGTTTCGTAAATAATGAAAAAGGGGAAAGTGTAAAGCTTACATCAAGTAATTATATAAATTTTATGAAAAGTAAAGATAGAAATGTAAGAAAGTCAGCTTTTCATTCAATGTATAATTATTATAAATCTTTGAAAAATACACTTGCTTCTATCTATGTAGGACAGATTAAGGAATCTTCATTTATAACTAATGTAAAAAAATATTCATCAACTCTTGAAAGAAGTTTGTTTGAGGATGATATAAATATAAATGTTTATAAAAATTTAATAGAAACTATACATAAAAATATGGATGTAATGTATGATTATATGGATTTAAGAGCTAAAATATTAGGTATTGATAAACTTCATATGTATGATATATATGTCGATTTAGTTGAATCTGATAACGATTCGATTCCTTTCGATGAAGGAAAGAAAATAATTTTTGAAGCTCTTAAACCATTAGGAGATAAATATATACATGATTTAAATAAGGCTTTTGAAGAAAAATGGATAGATATATATCCATCTAGTGGTAAAAAGTCTGGTGCATATTCTTGGGGATGTTATGATTCATATCCATACCTATTATTAAACTATAATGATACTAGTGATGCAGTAAGTACTATGGGACATGAATTGGGTCACTCAATGCATTCTTATTATTCAAAAAAGTCTCAAAATTATGTAGATTCAAATTATCCAATCTTTTTAGCAGAAATAGCGTCTACAGTTAATGAAGTAATAATAAATGATTATATGTATAAAAACGCTAAAACAAAAGAAGATAAAATATTTTATTTAACTGAATTTTTAGATACAGTGAGAACTACTATATTTAGACAAACTATGTTTGCTGAATTTGAAATGATAATGCATGAAAAGGAACAAGAAGGAGTACCTTTAACAGAAGAAGAAATATCAAATACATATTATGAACTTAATAAATTATATTATGGGGATAGTGTAGTAAGTGATGAGGATATTAGATATGAATGGTCTAGAATACCACATTTTTATACACCATTTTATGTATATAAATATGCAACAGGACTTTCAAGTGCATTATCAATAGCTAGTCGTATATTAAAAAAAGATAATGAAACTCAAAAGAAATATTTAGAATTTTTAAGTAGTGGAGGATCTGATTATCCACTTAATATACTTAAAAGAGTTGGTGTTGATATGACTACTCCAACACCAATTGAAGAAGCACTTTCTATGTTTAAAGAAAAGTTAGAAGAATTAAAAAAACTCGTATAATATTTTAGGAAGATTATTAAAATTAAAGGAGGATGTTGTATGAATAAAAGAGATTATTATGAAGTCTTAGGTGTATCAAAAGACGCTGATGAAAAAGAAATAAAAAGTGCTTTTAGAAAACTAGCTAAGAAATACCACCCTGATGTGTCTAAAGAACCAGATGCTGCTGAAAAATTTAAGGAAGCTCAAGAAGCGTATGCAGTTTTAAGTGATGAATCTAAAAGAAAACAATATGATCAGTTTGGTCATGCTGCATTTGATCAAATGAATGGTGGCGCAGGATTTGATTTTTCAGATTTCGATATTAGTGATATATTAAGTGAAATCTTTGGTCAATCTTTTGGTGGTGCTTTTTCAGGATTTTCTAATTTCTCTGGATTTGGTGGTAGAAGTAAAGAAAGAGGGGGAAGTAGGGCTACTCGTGGTTCTGATAGACTAATGAGAGTTGACATAGATTTTGATGAAGCTGTTTTTGGATGTAAAAAGACTATAAACTTAGATGTTTATGATAGTTGTAAAGAGTGTAATGGAAAAGGTGGCAAAGGTGAAAAAACTTGCCCAGCTTGTTACGGTAGTGGAACTATTACTAAAGAACAAAGTACATTATTTGGCTCATTTATGACTAGAACAACTTGTCCAGAGTGTAATGGAAAAGGCAAAGTTTATGAATCAAATTGTTCTAAATGTAGGGGTACAGGTAAAATAAAAGAAAATAAGGATATAGAAGTCAAAATACCAGCAGGTGTAGATACAGGTACTCAACTAAGATTAGCTGGAAAAGGAGATAGTGGAACTAATGGTGGACCAAATGGAGACTTATATTTAGAGTTTAGAGTTAAAGAACACCCAATATATGAAAGGGACGGAAATGATATATATTTAGAACTTCCTATCACTATAACAGATGCTGTTCTTGGATGTAAGAAAGAGATACCAACACTTTATGGTGTAGTTAAACTTTCAATCGAACCAGGTGCCAGAACCGGTGATAAACATAGAATGAAAGGCAAAGGAATAGAAGATTTAAGAACTGGATCAAAAGGTAATATGTATGTAGTTATAAATGTTATTGTTCCTGATAAAATAGATAAAAAACAGAAAAAATTATTTGAAGAATTAAGTAATACTGATTTAAAGACAAATGAATTTAAAAAATTTGATGATTACTTAAAAAAGGTTAAATAATTTACTATGAGTCTAATTATTTAGTTTTACTGATATTTTTTGCGAAAAACTAAGAAAAAATTAAAAATTTTTAATAAAAATGTTGCATTCGAAAGATAGATATGATAATATTAAATTGTAAGCAAGGTAGCTTATTTAATTAGATAGGGAGGTAGTCTACATGACTAAAACAGATTTAGTAAATTATATTGCAGAAAATGCAGGATTAACAAAAGTAGATGCTGCTAAAGCATTAGAAGCATTCCAAGAGGGTGTAACTAAAGGATTAAAATCAGAAGGAAAAGTAACTTTAACTGGTTTCTTCACTTTCTCAGCTGAGAAAAAAGCTGCTAAAGAAGGTCGTAATCCAAGAACTGGTGAAACAGTAAAAATACCTGCTAGAGTAGCAGTTAAAGGAAAAGCTGGATCTAAATTAAAAGAAGCATTAAATTAGTGCTTTTTTTTCTTTATATAAAAATTATTTTTTGATATAATATAGTAGGAGGTAACATTATGAATGAAACAGCGCTTAAAATATTAAAAACTATAAATAGTAATGGATATGAAGCTTATTTAGTTGGAGGATATCCAAGAGATTTATATATGGGGAAAGAAAGTGTAGATTACGATATATGTACAAGCGCAACACCCAAAGAATTAAAAAATATATTTGGTGGCTCTACATTAAAAGCAGAACAATATGGTTCAGTTACATTGATAATGAATAATATGCGTTTTGAAATAACAACTTATAGAAAAGATATAAAATATCTAAATAATAGAAAACCTATAGAAATAGAATATATAACAGATTTAGTTGAAGATTTAAAACGAAGAGATTTTACTATGAATACAATGTGCATAAATAAAGATGGAGAATTACTAGATTTTTTAAACGGTAAAGAAGATATTAATAACAAAATAATAAAAACAGTTGGGAATGCTGATTTAAAAATATATGAAGATTCTCTTAGAATACTTAGAGCTATTAGATTCGCTACTATTTTAAACTTTAAACTAGATGATGAACTTAAAGATGCGATTATAAAACATAGATATCTTTTAAGAACTCTGTCATATTATAGAAAAAAAGAAGAATTAGATAAAATATTTTCTAGTACTAATTCAAAATATGGTATAGAACTTTTATTAGATCTTGGGTTAGACGGACCTTTGGAATTACATAATTTAAATAAATTAATTCCAACAACATATCCAATAGGTATATGGTCACAATTAGATGTATTAGATAAATATTCATTTAATAATGCTGAAAAAGAATCTATAGTAAAAATAAATGAATTAATGAATAAAGATTTACTTGATAATAATAATTTATATAAATACGGATTATATATATCTACAATAGTTAGTGAGATAAAAGGTATAGATAAAAAAGAAGTTAATAAAAGATATAATAGTTTATATATACATAATAAAACAGAAATAAAAATAGAAGCTAAAGAAATTTGTGAGTTATTAAATAAAAATCCTGGGCAGTTTTTAAAGGAAATATTTAACGATATCGAATATAAAATAGTAAATAAATCACTTGAAAATGATAAAGATAAAATAAAATATTATTTATTAGAAACATATTTAAATTAATATGTTTTTTTGATATAATAATTGAGGTGAACTGAATGAAACAGGAAAACATTAGAAATTTTTGTATAATAGCTCATATTGATCACGGTAAAAGTACATTAGCTGATAGAATACTTGATATTACGGGAGCTGTTGATGAAAGAGAAAGACAAGAACAATTATTAGATAGTATGGATATAGAAAGAGAAAGAGGAATTACAATAAAATTAAACTCTGTACAATTAAATTATAAATATAATAATGAAGATTATTTTTTACATTTAATAGATACACCAGGACATGTAGATTTTTCATATGAAGTCTCTAGAAGTTTAGCCGCTTGTGAGGGTGCGATACTAGTTGTAGATGCTTGTGAAGGTATAGAAGCACAAACTCTAGCAAATCTTTATTTAGCTATGGAAAATGATTTAACTATAATTCCTGTAATAAATAAAATAGATTTGCCTAATGCAGATATAGAAAGAGTAAAAAAAGAATTAATAAATAATCTCGGTTTTAAGGAAGAAGAAATAATGCTTTGTAGTGCTAAAAAAGGAATAGGAATAAAAGAATTAGTAGAAGCTGTAATAAATAAAATCCCAGCTCCTAAAGGTGATGTTAACGATAAATTACAGGCACTTATTTTTGATAGTTATTTTGATCCATATAGAGGTATAGTAACACTTGTTAGAATTGTTAATGGAAAAGTAAAAATAGGAGATAAAATAAAAATGTTTTCTTCTAATACTATTTATGATGTAGTGGAACTAGGCGTTAATACTCCAAACATAAAAAAGAAAAAAGAATTAATAACAGGTGAAGTAGGTTATCTATGTGCTAGTATAAAAAAAATAGATGATGTTGAAGTAGGAGATACAATAACACTAGCTTCTGATCCCGGATCTGCACTACCGGGTTATAAAAAAGTGAAACCAATGGTATTTTGTGGATTATATCCAATAGAATCAAATAAATTTCCAGATCTTAGAGAAGCACTTGAAAAATTAAAATTAAATGATGCATCGTTGGAGTTTGAACCAGAAACATCAGAAGCTTTAGGATTTGGATTTAGATGTGGTTTTTTAGGTTTATTGCACATGGAAATAATAGAAGAGCGAATAGAAAGAGAATTTAATATAGATTTAATCGCAACATCTCCATCAGTAATATATGAAATAGAATTAACTGATAAAAGTATAATTTATATAGATAGTCCATCAAAAATGCCTGATAGACAGAAAATAAAAGCTATAAAAGAACCATATATAAAAACGAATATATTCGTACCTAGTGAATATATAGGTTCAATTATGGAACTTTGTCAAAACAAAAGAGGAAATTTTATATCTATGGAATATATAGATAGTATTAGAGTTAATATCCATTATGAAATTCCTTTATCAGAAATAGTATATGATTTTTTCGATAAATTAAAAAGCTATACAAAAGGATATGCTTCATTTGATTATGAACTTATTGGATATAAAGTAAGTAATTTAGTTAAAATGGATATTTTGTTAAATGGAGATATAGTAGATGCATTAAGTTTAATTGTACATAAAGATTTTGCGTACAAAAGAGGTAAAGCAATAGTTGAAAATTTAAAAAAATTGATACCTAGACAACAATTTGAAATACCAATACAAGCAGTTATTGGTACTAAAGCAATAGCTCGTAGTGATATAAAAGCAGTTAGAAAAAATGTTCTTGCTAAATGTTATGGTGGGGATGTATCTAGAAAAAGAAAACTCTTAGAAAAACAAAAAGAAGGTAAAAAAAGAATGAAAATGGTTGGTAGTGTCGAAGTACCACAAGAAGCCTTTCTAGCAGTACTTAGCATGAATGAGGAGTGAATATGAATACAGAAGAAAAGAAAAGATTAGTAGTTAATTATTTTTTACAAAATCCATATGCATCTATTAATGAAATTAGTGAATATACAAATGTACCCAAATCATCTTGCCAAAGATATTTAACTTCACAAACTTGTAGTAATATTTTAATACCTAAAACAGGTAAAAAAATAAGTGAACAGTTATATGAGAATAGAATTAAAGGCAATAGAAAAGGTGGTCTTACAACATTTAATAATTATCATAGTACAAAAGATTCATCAGGAAATTTTTCTGGCTTAGTTAAAGGTAATAAAGATGCTGAGGCTATAAAGAGAAATGATATTATATATATTGTAACTTATTTTAGTAACAATCCATATTCTACTTTGAAAGAAATAAGTGATTATTTTGAAAATAGATATACGGTAGATTATATTTATGATTGTTTAACTGATAATAGAGTAGAAGAAATATTTGGTGCATCTATCGCATTAAATATAAAAAAAGAACTATTTAATAATAGATATGGTATGTTAAGAAAATTTGAAGGTAATATAGAAGAAATATTATCAGATGAATCTGATCTTGAAAAAAGAGAAATAGATATATTAAAATATAGATTTAATAATGGTGATATTAGATCTAGTGAAGATACAGCAAAATATTTCGGCATTACAAAAACCATGGTTACAAAAATAGAAAATAAAGTATTAGATAAAATAAATAAGGGGAATAAAAAATATAAATGATTAAATCAGTATATATTCATATTCCTTTTTGTGATAATATTTGTAGTTATTGTGATTTTTGTAAATTTATAAAAAATGATAAATGGATAGATGAATATTTAAGTGAGTTAGAATGTGAGATAAAATCAAGATATAAAGGAGAAGTGCTTGATACTATATATATAGGTGGAGGTACTCCCAGTTGTTTAAATATTAAACAGTTAAATAAATTATTTAATATAATAAAGGTATTTAAAGTTAGTGATTCATTAGAATTTACATTTGAATGTAATATAGAAAGCATAGACTTTGAAAAGTTAAAGTTCCTATATAAAAATGGAGTAAATAGACTTAGTATCGGTATAGAGACATTTAACGATAAGTTTTTAAAGCTTTTAAATAGAAATCATACTAAAAAAGATGTTATAACTAAAATAAATATGTCAAAAAGTATTGGGTTTAATAATATAAATATAGATTTAATATATGCTTTCCCTAATGAGGCACTAAGTGATTTAAATAGTGATTTAGATGAGTTTTTAAGTCTTGATATAAATCATATATCTATATATTCTTTAATGATAGAACCTAATACTAAACTATATATAGATGGTATTAAGAATATAGATGAAGAAATAGACTTTGATATGTATAAACTTATATGTGATAAATTAAATAGTAATGGTTATAAACATTATGAAATAAGTAACTATTCTAAAGAAGGATATGAGTCCTTACATAATTTAACATACTGGAATAATTTAGGATATTATGGCTTTGGTGTTGGAGCATCTGGTTATATAGATGGTGTTAGATACGACAATACTAAAAGTTTAAATAAGTATTTAAAAAAAGAATACATAAGTGAGTCACATAAAGTATCAAAAAAAGAACAGATAGAAAATGAATTTATATTGGGATTTAGAAAGATTGATGGTATAAATAAAAAAGACTTTAAGTCTAAATATAACATTGATATTAAAGATATAGAAGTTGTAAATAAATTACTTAAAAGTAAAAA
>CANQFF010000005.1 GCA_947598345.1 uncultured Bacilli bacterium | reverse complement strand
GTCTACAATCTTTAAAGTATAAGTACCTCTAGTAACTGCCCCTACTTGAGTTCCAAAATAAGCATCGTCCCAATAAATTTCAGATTGTGTACCAAATTTGTTATTAGGAATCTCCTTTAAATTAACATAGAACGCTAATTGTTGAGTTCCTGGTTGTCCTCCAAATTTAAATCTTTCCCAAGATGTTTTTAATGTAGATGAAAATATTCCATCTCCAGCAAACATAGATTTTGAATTTTGATCATCAGATCTAAATTCAAATCCTCCTGGTTCTGCAATTAAACCAGTAATTTGTCCATCTTGAATTGTAATTAATGCTGTTCCTTCTGGTACAACAATTTTACTTCCATTTGTAATTATATTTTCAGAACCTTTTGTGTTCTCGCCTCTTCCAGCATTAGTACCATTTGGTACAGCTGGGAATAATCCAGCTGTTGCTGGTACACCAGGTTTTGGTGCATAAAAATCTTTCCATTGGTCTGCAAAAGTTCCTCCTAATGCTCCACCAAATGCTTTAATAAATCCCATATCTCACATCTCCTCTATTTTCTAAATTATAACATAATACAATTTGATATGTCAATCAAATAAAAAGCACAAATTATTTAATTTATGCTTTTTATTTTTTTTTAACAATAAATTTGTCACAAGCTGCTAAAACCATTGGAAGTAATACTAATATTAATATTGCTGAACAAATAGTTCCTTCTGATAATGTCATACATATTTTAGCTGCTATAGCATTTGAAAATTTTCCAACTATGAATGTTACTATAATTAAAATCAAAGAACTTGTAAGTATCGTATGTATTGAATTATTATAAGAATTTATAATAGAAGTTTTTATATCTTCCTTTTGTCTTGATTCTAAATAATAAGATGTATAAAGTATAGCATAATCAATAGTCGCACCCATTAAAATACTTTGAACTATTAAAATAGATATAAAATATACAGGCCCACCAAATGATAAAATACCCATTGTTACAAATACCGCACATTCAATCAATAATACTAATATTATTGGTATCAATATAGATTTAAATGTAACAACAACTACAATAAATATAAATATCATTGTTAATATTGTTATTAAATTGAGTTCACCTGAAAAAGATTTACTCATTTCATATGCCATTTTAGAATCACCAATTATATAAAAGTCATCAACTTCTTTAGATAAATTATCATTTATATTTTGTATAAAACTAAATGTTTTATCTGATTCTGGCAATAAATTTGTATTTAAAACAACTCTAGAATAATTTTTACCAATTAATAATTCTTTAGCCTTTTTTATTTTATCTTTAGAATCCAATATATTATTTTTCATGCCTTCATCAATATAAATATCAAATCTATTATCTTTTATAATATTGTTATTCAAATAATTTGAAAACTCTTCTATAGTAAGTGTCCAAGTATCGTTATATTCATTTTTGCTTCCATAATATATGTATACTAAATCTATCAAATTTTTATCCAAATCTTCAGATAATTGTTTTAATAAATTATAAACTTCATCTTTTGTATATTTTTTATTAACAAGTGTATCTTTAATTACTGTACTTACAGCCATAAGTCTATTTTTTGAGTACTCATCAAAATTATCTTTATATTTATTATTATTTAAAATATCATTTACAAGCAAATTTACAAATTCTTTACACGATATAGTTAATTCTTTATTTTGAATATCATACAAAGAATATATTAAACTTAAATTATCTTTACTAATATTTAAAAGATTGGCTAACTCATCTGTTGTATACTTTTTATCACTTAAAACTCCATCCATAATATTTTTAAGTTGTTTAAGATTTGATAATGTATTTGAATCTATACTATCTGTTAGTGAACTATCTGAAAGTATAAACATTACAAATTCATAAGGACTCATCTTAAAACTATCAGATAAATATAAACTATAGATTTCTTTTGTTGTAGAAATAGGAATATTAAAGTATTCACTTACTTCCTGATAGGTATATTTAGTATAATTATTAGTACTTTCCATAATAAAATATAAAGTTTGTAATTTTTCTTTTTTATCTTTTAAAGAATTATATATAATTTCGTTATTAATTACAGTTGATACAAATTCATATGGTGAGACTTTATCAGTCGCACTAAATAATATTTGAAATAACATATTTATAGTACTTTCGTCTACATTAAACAAATTTGATAATTCTAGGGAGCTCATTTTATTATTTATAAATTCATAATCACTAAAAGTTATAAGAGTATTTAAGTTATCTTTAAAACTATCATCAATTTCACTACTAAGTACTTTATTTGTAAATGTAGAAAATTCGTGCAGAGAAATTTTTTCATTTATCTCACTATTAATTAAATAATAAGTGTATAAGTTTTTTATAGTATCAACATCTATTCCAAGTATGTTAGACATATCATTAAAATTAATTTTTTTATTTAATATAGATTTATCTAAAAAAACAGATATTTTATTTAAACTTTTAATAGTCATATCATCTATACTATCTTTATACCTATCGTTTGATAAAATATAATTATTTATAAAATTTATAAATTCATATATAGTCATTTCATTCGATATATTTTTAGAATTATTGTATACAAGTAAATCTCTTATAGTATCTTCATCTAAATTAAATATTTGAGATATTTCTTTTATAGTTCTTGCTTGTTGTAATTTATTTATATCAGTAAAATTATTAAGTAAATCTATATTATTTTTAGTAACTTCATCTAAAGTTTTATTAAGATTATTATTACTATATACTGTACCTTTAATAAAATTAATTAAATCGTTAAGTTTAATTTTATTATTTTCGGACTCATTATAATAGTGATAATAAACAAGTTTTAAAAGATAATCATCAATACTGATAGATTCACCTAATTCATTAAATTTATCATTTAATTTATAATAAACAAGTGGTAAATTTATTGTGTTTCCATAGCATAATACTTCATTAATATTTTTATCATTTAGTGATGAACAGTACTTAGAAACCTTACTCTCATCTTTATTATTGTAAATTATTGCCATTTGATTATTTAAATTAAATACTTTTTCTATTTCATCCGTACCAGATGATGTATATATATAATCCAAGTTGCCTCTTAAAAAATAACTAGCTATAAATATAACCACAAATAATATTAAACCTATATACCTACATTTAAATACTATTGATCCTATACTATTTAACTTTATTATTGGACTTTTCTTTTTTGTTTTAATTATTAATTTATCAAACATTAAAATTAAGCAAGGTAAAACAGTAAATATACTAAGTAAACTAAATAATACACCTTTTGCAAGTACAAAGCCTAAGTCCCTACCTATTGTAAAACTCATAAATACTAAAGCAATAAGACCAACTATTGTAGTAACAGAACTACTAGATATAGCTTTAAATGAATTATATAAAGCTTTTTTCATAGCGTCTACTTTATTACCTTCACTTGACCTTTCTTGTCTATACCTATTCATAAGCATAATAGAATAATCCATTGAAAGAGCCATTTGTAAAATAGAACAAATAGAACTAGTAATATTAGAAACACTTGAAAATATTATATTAGTTCCGCTATTTAAGGCAACTGCAATTAAAATAGTAATAAGAAATAAAAATGGTTCTACATATGATTCACACATAATAACTAAAATTACAAGTGCACTTAAAACAGCGAGTAAAATAATGTAAAATGGTAAAACAGTCTTATTATATTGTGATACATCACCAGAAGTATCTACTAAAGAATCATCAAAATATGCTTTAATATCGTTATAAATTGTCCTTGATTCAATAGAATCAGCACTATAATTTATAGTTATAGTAAAAAGTGTATAACTATCTTTTAGAGAATAACTAACATTATCTATACCATCTAAATTCTTAAGATATTCATAAGACTCATCTAACTTATTATTAGTTAAATCTTTTAACATTATATTTAATGTACTAGTTTTACTATCAAATTCATTTTCCATAATATCCATACCTATTTTTGTTTCTGATGAATTAGGTAAATATTTTGATATATCATAATTTATATTAACTTTATTACACATCATTAAAGAAAGAACTGTTAAAATTAAAAATATTATTAATATAAAATATCTACTATTAACAACAAAATTTGATATCTTTTTCATTTTAACCACACATTCCTTTCACTTTAAAAATTTTTACATTTAATTATATTTACATCATAATATTATAGTACAAATTTAAATATATTCAATATATATTTTTCAGTTAGTATATTATATTACTAACACATAAACTTGTAAATACTTTTCTATTTAAAATAAAAAGATAACTTACTTGTTATCTCATTAAATTATTATAATTTTTTAGAACCTTTTAATCCTTTAACGCCTATATTACTTAATATGTTACTTTCAAAAGAATATATTTTTTTAGTTCTATTTCTATAATCTTTTATTGCAAGTGTTATTAAATCATCTAAAAGTTCTGAATAACTTTTACCAATTGGTTCCCATAAATAAAATGATAAACTTCCAGGTATTGTATTTGGCTCATTTACATAATATTTATTTGTTTTTTTATCAATTAAATAATCTATTCTACAAACACCACTTAAATTTAATGCTTTAAATACTTCCTTAGAAGTATTTTCTATTTTTGATCTTAAATCATCACTTATTTTTGCTGGAATAATTCTACTTGCACTTGCCATTCCTTTTGAGGAAGTACCTTTTAATTTTCCTTTGGATCCTCCTATATATTTATCCTGATATGTTAAGAAATCATCATCACTTGTAACTTCTTCAATCGCACTTACTTCTTGATGAATATGGTTTCCTAAAACACTGCAATTAACTTCCATTAAATTTGGTACTGCTTTTTCAACTATTACTTTTATATCGTATTTTATTGCCTCTTCTATCGCCTTCGCTAAAGAATGTTCATTTTTAACATAAGTTATACCTACACTACTTCCTAAAGTTGCCGGTTTAACTATTACTGGATAACCAATTTTTCTTACTCTATCAAAAATCTTTTCACAATCGTCTGCATATTCACTATCAAAAAACCAAGTATAATTTACAATAGGAAGATTTTGATCTTTAAATATTTGTTTCATAACTATTTTGTCTTGTCCCAAAGCACTTCCAAGTACCCTACTACCTACATAAGGAATACCCACACTATCTAAATATCCTTGAAGTGTTCCATCTTCCGCATTATTACCGTGAACAATCGGAAAAGCAATATCTATGTAACTTATTTTCCTTTTAAATATTCCCTTAGTACTCATAAGACAAAATCCATCTTTATCTTTAGTTAATACAACTTGCTTTGCATATCGTTTTAATTCATTAAAATCCTTATAAACATCTATATCCATAAGCATTTTACCAGTATACCAATATCTATCTTTACTTATATATATTGGCACTATTTCATATTTTTCTTGATTAATATGTTCCATTGCCTGAACAGCAGTAATAACACTAACTTCGTGTTCTACTGTTTCACCACCAAATATTACTCCAACTTTTACTTTCATAATTCCTCCTATTCGTTAAATAAATCTGGCAAATCGTTTTCTAAAAGTACACATGTAGTTTCAGTTGCTAATCTGTTTATAATAGGAAAAGCATCTCTAACATCATTAAGTACAAATATTTTTTTATCATCAAATTTACGATTTAAAAGTGCATCATATATAGGTTTTGTTTGTTTCTTACCTATAAGTATAACATAATCGCAAACATCACTTATATATTCCCCAAATTTATAATTTAATTCATATTGTTTAGTTCCAAGCTCTATCATTCCTGGAGTTACGATAATTTTTTCACCTTCCATAAGTCCTAAAACTTCTACTGCCATTTTTGAACCTACTGGATTAGAATTATATGCATCATCTATTATATTAATATTACCATATTTTTTAAGTTCTAAACGATGTTCAATAGGTTTTACACTATTTACTCCTCTTTTCAATTCATCAATACTAAGACCCAATTCATGACCTAATAATATTCCTGCCAATATATTATATACATTATGTTTTCCTAATAATTTTGTATTAAACGCATATTTATTATTATCACCTTTAAATACACATTCGAAACTAGTGCCTGATTTTGATAATTTTATATTTGTCGCATATAAATCTGCTTCTTTATTATCTATGCCTATCCATAAAACTCTACAAGTATTTTTTATATTATACTTTACTTGATACTCATCATCCATATTTAATATAGCAAGTCCATCTTGAGGAAGAGATTCAACAAGTTCAAACTTACCCTTCATAATATTTTCTCTTGAACCAAAACTCTCTAAATGTGCTTCTCCAATAGTAGTAATAATACCATACTTAGGTTTAACTAATTTACAATTCTGTTTTATCTCACCAATTTTAAACGCACCCATTTCAGCTATAAATATATCACTAAACTTATCTAAATAATTATTTATAGAATTTATAAGTCCATACGGAGTATTAAAACTCTTTGGTGAGGCAGTCGAATTTAATTTAACATTTAATATATCATTTATTATATTTTTACTACTAGTCTTTCCATAACTACCAGTTATTCCAACAACAGGTATATTCATAGCTTTTAATTTTTTTATTGCCTTAATTCTGTAATAAAAATACACACATTTTTCAACTGGTTTATTTATTATATTTGCAAACATTACAACAAAACTATTAAGATAAGTAACTAACCCGAGTACCATATAATCATATATTAAATTTTCATAATCAAAATTAACAATAATAGGTATTATCATTATGAAATATATTAAAAACATAGTAAACGATAACCTTTTTATTCTTGCAGTAACAACAAGTGGCTTTTTTGAAATTACTTTTTTCTTTCTATAATTTAAAATTATAATACCATAAAGAATAATAAATAGACCTATAGTTACCCCTGTTGAGAAAAACAATGTACAAATAATAAGAATAAATAAAATATCACTTTCAAATGCTATTTTTGAAATATTTGACAAAATCCATTTAAAATATCTACAATCATCATCATAAAAATTTTGCTGTAACATATGAAATGACTTTAGTGTTTTTAAAACAGTAAATATTAAAAATGGAATTAATGATATAATAAATAAACTCATTCTACTTTCCTCCTATAAAACTTTTTATAACATTAACTGTTTGATTTAATCTTTCTAAATATGCATAGTGACTACATCCCTCATATGGTATAACAGCAGAATCACTAATAAGCTTTTCAAGTTCATAAGCTCTTTCAATAGGAACTTCTTCATCATTAGTACCCCATATGATAATTGTAGGACACTTTATTTTCTTAACATCATCAGTTATATCTAAGTTAACATGTTCAACAAGTATTTTTCTCATAAATTCACTAGCATTTTTATAATCTCTTGAGCCAATATGTTTTTTAGCAAATCCCTCTAATTTATTCAAAACTGGAACTTTTTTTAACTCTTTTAATATTTTAGTTTTAGTACTAAGTTTTTCTACTTCTTTTTTGAATGGGCTACCAAATAATACTAGCTTACTAACACTATACTTACTTGCATATATTAAACTTATTTTTCCTCCAAAAGAATGACCTATTAATACTGGATTATCTATTTTTAATTCATCAACTAATTGTTTTATTGAATCTGCATAATCATAGATAGACCATATTTCTTTTGGTTCAGGACTTTCTCCAAATCCAGGTAAATCAACAATAATTATTCTATTACTTTTTTTTAGCTTATCTCCAAGTGATTTCATCATTTCTATATTTTGTCCCCAACCATGGAGCAAAATTAAAGTATTTTCACCTTCACCATAATCTATATAGTTAATATCTGTATTATTAATATGCTTTATCATTAAATCACCATACATATTATAACACATTTAAATAAAAAAAGAAATGTAAAGGTTTTTGCATTCAAAAAAAATAAGGGCTAAATTAGCCCTATATGTCAACTATCTCGTTGACATTATTATATTATGTATATTTTATATAATTATACATCTTTTTTTATAATTTTTTTAAGTATTAATAAAATTATTACAGATACTATTATTAGTGATATATTTACAATTAAAATATTACGAACAATTAAACTATAAGCAAGCATTATTGTTACATTTAAAGATATATGCATAATTATTGGCGCTATTATAGTTTTATATTTCTCATACAAATATATTAATATAAAACTAACACCAAATGCGTATATAGCATTTATTATATCAACATGTAAAATACCAAATATTACACTACATAAAATTATAGCAGTCATAGGTTTATTAAACTCTTTTAATTTATTATAAACTACACCTCTAAATGTTAATTCCTCTAATATGGGTCCTAAAATACCAGATGTAATTATTTGTACATATAACGGTAATGAAGATGCTTGAAATTCATTTGTAAAACCTACAACATTATTTAAGCTAAATAAAACAATATTATAGATAAGAGAAATACTAATACCAAATAGTATAGGAACAATTAAATTTTTAAATTTAAAATTACTCTTAGTTTTATATTTTTTATACACAGTATAAAATATTGGTAATAAAATAACCATAGTTATAGCAATTATAATAAGAGCTCTTGAGTTTATATATTCTGTAAGTTTATTTTGATATTCTGCTGTTGACATATAATCTATAAACTTACTAGTAGACATGTTATTTTTTTCATTATAGTTAAATATAGCAACAAAAATATATTGAATTAAAAATTGACCCATTATAAATATAATAGGCCAAACTAATACTTTAATTATATTTTTTATATAACCAGTATTATTTTTCATCTTTCAACATTTCTTTTATTGTTGTACCCAAAGTTGCAATGTTCTGTAAATTAGATGGAACTATAATTTTTGTTGCTTGACCGTCTGCAATTTCTTTTAAAGCTTCTAGACTTTTCATAGTTATAATTTTTTCATCTGGTGCGGCTGCCTTTATTATTTTTATACCTTCTGCTTCTGCATTTTTTATTTTTAGAAGAGCTTCTGCTTCTCCTTCAGCTTCTTTAATCTGTGCTTCTTTTTTAGCTTCAGCTCTTAAAATAGCACTTTCTTTTTCACCCTCTGCAATAAGTATTGCAGATTTTTTTTCACCTTCTGCTTTTAATATAGATTCACGCCTTTCACGCTCTGCACGCATTTGTTTTTCCATTGCTTCTTGAATATCGTGTGGAGGTAAAATATTTTTTACTTCAACTCTATTAACTTTTATACCCCAAGGATCTGTTGCCTCGTCAAGTATTGATCTCATTTTTGAATTAATTAAATCACGACTAGTTAAAGTTTCATCCAACTCAAGTTCACCTATTATATTACGAAGTGTTGTTGCTGTTAAATTTTCAATTGCATTTATAGGATTTTCAACACCATATGTATATAATTTTGGATCAGTTATCTGAAAATACACTACTGTATCTATTTGCATAGTTACATTATCCTTTGTTATTACTGGTTGTGGATCAAAATCTTTTACTATTTCCTTTAAAGTAACTTGATTGGCTACCCTATCCAAAAAAGGTATTTTTAAGTGCAAACCATTTTCCCAAGTTTGAAAATATGATCCAACTCTTTCTATTACATATGCTTTAGCTTGTGGTACTATTTTAATATTTGGAATTACTATTACAGCAACAATTATTAAAATTATAATTAAAAATTCCATTATTCATCAACCTCCTCAACCTTTAATTTAACCCCATCGATTTCAAGTACTTTAACTACCCTATCAATTTCTATCTTCTTATCAGATATTGCAGTCCATCTTTTACCATCGACCTTAACCTCGCCAGGCTTATTCTTTTTAATCTCTTCTGTAACTATCGCATTCATACCAATAATTCTATCTAAATTTGTCTTTTGGCTTTTACTTCCTAATAATTTAACTAAATATTCTCTTGTTGTTAAAAGTAAAATAGTACCTAAAACTACAAAGATTAAAAATTGTATAAAAAACTGATCTATAAACAAAGATAAAATCAATGAAACAATTCCACTAGCAATATACCAAACTGTGACTAAATTAGTAGTCATTATCTCTATTAAAGCTAACGCTATAACAATACCTAACCATATCCATACCATACACATCACCTAATAAAATTATACTATTTTACGACATTTTATTCAATAGATATTATAATTATTCTTATTTTTTGTGATTTTTTAAATAACAAAAAGAACATTATGATTACAATGTTCTTTTTAAATATTTTTTATTTATAAATAAAATAGCTATAACAATAATTATTAATGAAGATACTATAATTAATATAGTTATAACATTAACTTTATTTTTTTTAACTTCATATATATTTTTATTTTGTTCTATACAATCTTTAGTATTTTCTTTATTTTGTATTTTGTAAACTATATCACAAAATTCCTCTTCTTTTTCATATGCACTTATTGCATTTCTTATTTCATCTTTTATATTATCATTAAATCCTAAGAAATAATTAGTTCCTATAACAAATAAAGGTAAACTATTTTTTCTAATTTTAAGTGATTTTTTTACACTACTTGTAATATCTTTTTCTTTTTTTACATCTATATATTTAAATCCTACTCTTATATATTCACTTTCGATATTTTTAACCCATTCTTTAGCACTATCACACTTAGATGATTCTTCACAAAATAAATATATTTTTACATCATCCAATGAAGATGAACTTGTAACAATTGCATTTGTTTTTGGAATAAACATAATAAGTGATAGTACAAAAACTAAAATTATTTTTTTCATAAAACCTCCCATTTTAGATAAATTAAGGTGTGATAATCACACCTTAATTATTAATTTCTTGGATCTTTTACCTCTGTTTCATTAAATTTACTCAAATCAGAAACTAATTTATATTCTGTTATTTTTTTACCACTATCTTCTTTAAATACAGATGAATCCAAATTAATTTCAATTTTTATTATATAGTTATCTTTGATATAAACTGTTGCTTCTATATTAGAATCATCATTAAGTGGTTCCCAAGTCTTAAATAAAGCTGTTGGTTCCCCTGTTCCAAATTTTGAACCTAGTGTTGGACAAACACCTTTTTCATTTGGTTCAGTACCTTCAGCACATATTCTAATTGAAGTATTAACACTATTAAACCATTTATTTGCTACAATAGAAGATATTGTTATATTTATTTTTCTGGTTTCATCTTCATTTAATTCAGTAGTATCTTCTGCTTTTTCAAATTTAGCTGCAATACCAATACCAGATCTTCCAAGCAAAGTCTCTGAATCTAGAAATGATCTATAACCATCTATTGCTTCATATTTCCATTCAGGTCCATATTTAGTAACATTATCTATTGTTCCTTCAAAAGTATTAGAATAATCTATAAATGTTGTTCCAACATCTCCTGATTTTAATTGATATTCCGCAATTTTTGAATTATCTTCACCATTATTTGTATCAATTAGGAAGAAGTGTTGATCTTGATTATAAATTGCTTTTATATTTCTAGTAATATCTTCATATCCACTCAATTCAGTTTTTAAAGTCATTTGATTTTTCCAAGTAGCATTTTTAGAAGATTTTGTATTATTATATGCATTCAATACATAATCTTCAAGTGTTGTTAATTCAGTATAATCTATTTTTAATGTATAAGGTTCATATTCAAATTTTGAACTAGATTCAGTATGAGTTTTACATTCATCAAGACTGCTTTCTCTACAGCCATCTAAATCTACTGTAATTTCAAGTACTTTACTATCATCATCATTCATATCTACAAGCCTTAAAGTATTAATCTCTTTACTACTAATTTCAGATTCACTTAAATCACTATAAGTTAAATATTTAGTATTACTATTTGAAGCCTTATTTACCGTTATTAACATATCTTCAGTAATTTCTTCAAATTTAAACTTAAATCCTAAATAATAATCATATTCTTGATCATTAGAAAATACATTTTCATTTATTTTTTGTTTATTTATATATCCACTTACTTTATAAGTTAAATCGTCACTAGTATCTATATCATATGTGTTTTGAATTTCATATCCATATGTTTGTAAATCAGTCTTACTTGTTTTTTCAACTGTCATTTTTGAATTTTTAACTAAAGTAACCTTACTATAATCAATATAATATGTTACTGGATTATATTCATCTTTTGAACCATCCAAATCTACAGTAACTTTTACAGTACACTTATTTGAACTACAATCAGTAAGTGTTTTAGGATCAATAGCAAATAAAACTGCTTCATCTCCATCTTTTAATTTTTCATATTTAATTTCTTGTTCTTTATTACCAGCTACTTTAACTGTTATATTTTCATCTACTTTATCGTTGATTTTAAAATCACTTATATTAAATGCAAAGTAAAATCCTGTTTGTTCTTCTTTTTTAAATGCTTCTTCACTTATTTTAGTTTCTAGAATTTTACCTTTTAAATTATAAGTATTATCTTCAAATGATAATTTATAATCATCAGCTAAAGGTATATTATATCCCCAATTATTAAAATTAGTTTTATCTTCTTCGTTGAATGTTTCTAAGCTTAAGCTTGCACTTGAATCCTTTTGTAAAACTAAATTTGAATAATCAACTGTTATAGTTTCAGGATCATATAAACTACCTTTTGCGCCATCTAAATCTATAGTAATATCAAATGTTTTAGAGCCATCATAATTAATTGATTTTAAAACTACTAATTCATTATTTGTATCAAATGACTCTCTTGTTAAAACTTTTTTGTTTCCTATACAATTATCTCCAGTCGTACAAGGAAGAGTTACCTCGACATTATATTCTGGATTGCTTTCCAATTTTACATTTAAATCACTACCCACATTAATTACAAATGGTAAATAAAGACCTGTTGTTTCTTCAGTTGAAAATCCTTTAACATTTTTAACAATTGGAATAAATCCATCTACATTTATAATGCCATCTTTTTCACTGAAATTAACTTTTAATTGTTCTTCCTGTCCTTCCTGTAATTCATACTTAAAAGTAGAACTTTTAAGTATATCTAACATTGATTTAGTTTGTGATTCTGTCTTTTTTAAATCATTTTCTAAATTAACATCAGCTATTTTTTTAAGTGTTATTCCGCTATAATCAATTGTATAAACATTTTCAAAATATTTATTTTCATCTCCATCATAATCAACAATTACATTAAAACTACAAGTTTTTTTCTCTAGTATACATTGTTCATCTAATTTAAATATTACATTTAAACTTTTACCATCAGAAAATTTATCTATACCAAAAGTATTATACTTATCAGATCCTGTTGGAATCTTTACACTAATTTTGTTATTAAGAATTAGAGGCTCTACATTGAATACAAAGAAGTAACCTCTAGTTTTTTCTTTTGCGCTAAATGTGCCTTCTTTTAAAACTTGTTCATATATTTCACCTGTTAAATTTAGTTTATTTCCAACCTGTGAAATTTCATACTTATCTATTAAATCAGTGTCATAACCCCATGAAGTTTTTAAAGATTCTATATCTGATGCAGATATATCGTTTTTATTAATTAAAGCTAAACTATCTGCTTGAAAAGTAAGTGCGCTATAATCGATTGTTAAAGATGTTTCGTCATATTTATTACCATCACCATCAAGATCAACAGTTATTTTATGTACTTTATTAGCGGCAACATCTTTTGGATTAATAGAAACTAATACTATTATTTCCCCTTTATTTTGATCATCAAAAGAACTGATACCAAAAATCCTTTCATCATCTAACCCAGTTTTAAGAGTTACTTTAACTTTGTCTTTATATTCACTAAAATTATCATTTGTTACAGAAAGTACATATGCGAAATAATATCCTGTTAATTTTTTACCTTGAAATACATCAGTACCAACTTTTGTATTTTTTAATATATGACCTGTCAACTTATTTCCACTTAATGATAAACCTTCATATGCATTATCTACATCGAATCCCATTTTTTCTAACGCTTCTTTATATTCACTTTTAATGTTAGATAGATTCGCATCAACCTTAATAGTGGTATCTTCTTTTACTATTTCATAATCTATGTATTTGATGTTTATTTTCTCACCTAAACTAGTATCTCCAGCCAAATTTGATGAAAATACCCACTTACCTTCATCACTGTCAGCGAAAGATTTTTTAATACCAATAATTGACATTTCATTAAAAATTTCATCATTTTTTGTTTCACCAGTTTTATCTACAACATCTATACTTCTTGAAGAAAGCATTATATCTTGAAGAGATAAACCATATCGTGATGTATACACATAATTACCTATTATGTATGCAGAACTTACTTTATTATCGTATTGATTATCTATTTTTTGACCTAATTCTTCTAAAGTCATTTCCTTCGCTTTAGCAAAAGATGGAATTGAAACCAGAAATAAAGCTAGAAATGTTAATAATATTTTTTTTCTTTTCATATACTTATCCTTTCTAAACTAACTGTATGCCCTGTAATATATTTTAGCCTTTGAAGGCTTACCATTTGACATTACAGTTGCCTCTAAAATACTTTCATTACTCGTTGAATCAGCCATAACTTGATTTCCTGGATATATTCTTGAATCACCTATTTGAACATAATCATATTGACTAAATATGTTTCCATCTTTTACAACTGTAATATCGTAATATGCAGCCTCATTTCCTGTTAATATTTTTTTAACTAAATAAACTTCATAAATAGAATTTACCGTTACTTTGTAAGTATATTCATACCCACCATCACTAGTTTTTACAGTTATATTAACTACGCCTTCACTAACACCTGTAACTTTACCACTTTGATCTACTGTTGCTATGCTATTATTATCACTAGACCAAGTAATATTTTTATTTGTAGCATTACCTGGAGTAACTGTAGCTTTTAAATTAATACTAGATTTAACATTAACCTCAGTTGGACCACTAATACTAACACCGCTTACTGGTATTTTTTTATCTTCAGGCTTTTTTGGTTCTTCCTGTGGTTTTGTAGTTGATGGAGTTGTTGTGTTAGCAATAACTGTTACCTTATAAGTAGCAACTTTTCCTCCATCATTAGTTTTTACAGTTATAGTAACTGTTCCTTCTTTTATTCCTTTAACATTTCCATTTTTATCTACTGTAGCAATTTTTGAATTACTGCTTTCCCAAGTTACTTGTGTATCAGTTGCATCACTAGGAGTTATATTTGCAGTTAATTTTATAGTACTTCCAATTTTAACTTGAGTTGAACCTGTTATTTTAACACTTTCAACTGCAATTTCATTTTTAGATACTTTTACAGCACAACTAGCAGTATATGAGTTATTTTTAGTCTTTATAGTTACTTTACTTTCTCCTTCTTTAAGTGCCTTTATATTTCCATTTTTATCAATAGATAATATACTTTCATCACTTGATTCCCATATTAAATCCTCTAAAGTAACACCTTGAGGTAAAGATTTTATTTCGATTTTTTTAGTATCTCCTACATTTAAAATTAAATTGTAATTATCTAAAATTATTCCTTTGCTGTCTTCCCATCTTGCTTCTATAGTAATATCTTTTTTAACTTTATCATTAAAATCATAGACCTCGTTTTCATAATACCAATTAGCAAATATATATCCTTCTCTTTCAGGATCTTTTGGCCTTTCAACCTTACTATTTTCTTTTACATTTACTGTACTAATTTCACTATTATCTATAGAATCAATAAAAGTTACTTTATATTCCTTTCTTGTATTAAAATTAAGTAATAAAAATATACCTAAAATCACTAATATACATAATATTATTACAGCTATAATAATATTTTTTCTTTTTGATTTACCTTCCATACTTCCTCCTACTTCTAACTATATTAATTATATGATACTTTATACTTGATGTCAACACATGCTAAATATAAAAATGTAGATAATTTATATCTACATTTACTTTACACTTTTAATAAATTTTAAATCTTATTTATTAAGCATTTTTTTTCTAAATAGTAAAACGCAACCTACAAGTCCAATTAAAGAAATCATTCCGAAACCAAAATATAATGCAATTCCATCAAATGTATTAGGAACCTCTGTATCATCACTTGGTTCTTCTACTTTATTTGGATCTACAACTTCACCATCTTTTTTAATAGTAACATTTGCAGTTGGAATTATTTCAGTTATTGTTTGCTCATATTCACCATCATTATTCCAATCGAATACGAAATCAAATGTAATTGTTTCATTATTTCTTAGATATTCTTCGTTTATAAGAACCCAAGCACTCATAACATCTTTTCCATCATCTTTCTCATCAACGAATTTATAAGGGTCACTATATTCACCATCATTGCGTCTAGTTTTAAAAGTTGCATTTGAATCGTAACCAGCTGGCGCTGTTATTTCAAGTCCAACCCACCAACCATCTACAGGTCTATCTATTGAATCATCTTTAGCAACCCACTCTAGGGAAAATTTATCATTATACTTAACTGTTACAAAGTTACTTTTATCATTAGATAATGTAGCACTAGTTGGATTAAGTAATCTAACACTTCCTAACTCAGACAATGGATATATTTTACTACCAGTAGAGTTATTCAAAGTAATATCCGATAATTTTATTTCAACTGTAAATGTTTGATCTTCTTTACCATCGTTATCCCAGTCAAAAATCCATTTTCTAGATATTGTATCATTGCCGGCCATCATTGCTTCATAAATTCTATCAAAACTTATACCGCTCCATGCACTTAGTTCATTTGAATGTCCATCATCAGCATAATCAGAAAACTTTTTAATTTTTGATTTAGTACCATCTGCATCTAAATTCCAATATATAGCATCCGCAGATGCATCAGTTGGTTTAGTAATTTTGAAACCAAGCCAAGCACTACCGCCTGGACGACCATCCTTACTAGCTGATGGATCAGCCTCATCAATCTTTAATGTTTTTGCGCCATATTTTATCAAGACATTTTTATTTTCGTCTTCACTAGTAATACTGGCACCTCCTGATAAATCAGTTGCACTATTTAGAGTTAATGCATATGCCTTTGGTAAAATAGAAAAACCTATCATAAGAACAAAAACATAAAATAATATTTTCTTTTTCATAACCATTCTCCTTTACTTTATTTGATTATATCATACAAGAAATTCGATGTCAATGCACGAGTAAGCCAAATTTATGCTCTTTACACTTATGAATTGTTTTAAAATGTCAGTCTATTCATCTACTTCAATTGGATTCACATGTATTATTGTTAAATAAATTTCATCTAATTTTTTAGTTATTTCTTTTTCCAAATCATCTGCTATTTTATGACTTTCAAATGTAGATAAATTACCATCTACAAATATAGTTAATGATATTTGATATCTATATCCTACAGGAGTTGAATTAAAATGAATTATTTTTTTAATCTCACTATGAGATTTTACTATTTCATAAACCTTTTTTTTAGTTTCTTCAGAAATAGATTTATCCATAAGAACATTATAACTTTCTTTAAATATTAAAATAGATGTAGCTACCATCCAAATAGCTATTAATGAACCTACTATACCATCAAAATACTTTATTCCATTCAAAGATAACAAACAAGAAATTAAATTACAAGAAGTAATAATACAATCATTTCTATGATCTTTAGAATTTGCCTTTATAAGAAGATTATTATACTTTTTAGACAGTTTACTTGTGTATATATATAAAAGTAATTTAACAAATATAGTCACTGCACAAACTACTACAAGCCAAAAAGAAAATTCAAATTTATTATTACTAAATATAGAATAAAACGAATCTTTAAATACAATAAGTCCCATTAAAATCATTGCTATACTTATTAACATAGAATAAATATATTCAGCTTTACCATGTCCTAAATTATGATCTTCATCTGATGGAATACTAGCTATCCTATTTCCTATGAATGTCATAACACTAGAAATTATATCCCCCGCACTATTAAAAGCATCAGCAATCATAGCTTGACTATTAGTAATAAAACCTATTATAGATTTTATTATAAGTAAAAACAAATTACCAAGTATACCAAAAATACTTGCAATCCTTACACTTCTAAATCTTTCCATAAACACCAACTATCTATAATGTATACTCTTTTACTTCGCAATTTTTTAACCCCCTATTTAAGAATAAACCATCCTTAATTCCTTCAAAATATGCGCTAAAAGCTTTAGAAACACCACTATGTGTAACTATCAATACTGTATCGTAATCTTTAGTTTTAAGCTCATTAATAAAATCATTTACTCGCTCAAAAAAATCTTTTATATTTTCACTAGTACCATATTGTATAGTAGTAAAATAATTCCAGTATTCATCTCTATTAACCAAAGAATGTGGCTTACCTGATAAATCACCACTACTTCTTTCTCTTATTCTATCGTCAATTATAAGTTTTTTATTTTTAGTATTAATAATATTTGCTGTATGAATAGCTCTTATAAAAGGAGACGATATAACAATATCAAAATCTAATTTACCTATTTTTTTAGATAAATCTTTAGCTTGACTTATACCAACTAAAGTTAAATCTTCATCATTAATAGTATGTCTTTCAATTAAATTACTAAGAATTTGACCATGCCTTACTATATATATCTTCATAACCTTCTCCATTTATTATTACAATTATAACATATAAAATATAAAATTTATATATTAATCAAAAATATTCCAATTAATATCATTATACCTGCTATTATCTTATTTTTTAAATTATCTTTTTCACCTAAAAATAGATAACTAAATAATACTGTTAACATAACAGATAAGCTAGTAAGTGGCGCTACTAAAGTAATATTCCCTAACTGATATGCTTTAATTTTTAATATAAACATAAAACACCAAAGAAATGATGTTATAAATATATTAAATCTATTATTTTTTTTATATTCATTTATTATATCTTTTATTTTTATTCTTTCTATTAAAAAAATAATAATAGATGGTATTATCAATATAGCTAATACATATATAGGTAGATTAAATTCTAAAGAATAATTTACATCAATCATCATACCAATAGCCATACAAACATTAGCTATTACCCCAAATAAGACATATTTATTAAAAACAAATTTTCCTTTTTTATATAATACCAAAACATTACTTGAAATAATTAAAAAAGAACCTAAAAATTTATTTAACATGAATTTTTCTTTAAAGATCAATATTCCAAAAAAAATCATAAATACATTTGCCAACTGTTTAATAACACTATAAATAGACGCATCAACTCCACTCCTTGAAGTTGTAGAAAGTCTATTATTCAAAGTATAAAATATTATCGCTAATAATAAGAAAATATAAGTTTTATAATCTTTTGGAAATTTTAATTCAAAAAATGGTATTAAAAATATACAAAAAGAAGCAGCTATTAACTGTATTAGTATTGTAAGGGCTCCAGGATTTTTCATATTATTAGTAGTCTTTTTATAACTTTGATTAAATAGTGCTGACAATAATATATATATTATTACATAAAATTTCCAATCACAAAATATACCCATAAAACCACCTATATTATTATATTAAAAATTTAAATATAGTTGATTTTCAAAAAAAGGGTAAAAAAAAATGGCGGAGCAGGAGGGATTTGAACCCTCGCACCAGTTGCCCGGTCTACACCCTTAGCAGGGGCGCCTCTTCAGCCTCTTGAGTACTACTCCACAGCCACATATAGATTATAACATAAATTTATTTGTCTTTCAACAAAAATTAATTTTTTTTTGTATAATTTAGTATTTGAAGGTAAATATATTAAAGAAAAGCTTAAAATACAATTTAAGCTACCATCTTTTTTCTTAACTTCTCAAGAACTTTTTTTTCTTTTCTTGATACTTGAACTTGACTAATTCCAAGTTGTTTAGAAGTTTCTTCTTGTGTATAATCCTTAAAATATCTATTATAAATTATTTCCATTTCTTCAGAATTTAAATTTTTTAAATTATCTTTTAACAATAATAAGTCATCAATATTATCTGTTGTTCCGATAACATCTTGTAAAGTTAATTCTCTTCCATCCGTATTAACAGCCTCATCAATACTTTTTATCTTATTTAAACTTAAAATTGCTTCAGATACATAATATTCTGGTATTTCTAAAAAATTAGATATCTCTTCTATACTTGGTTCACGCATTAACTTTTGAGCTAATAAAACATATGCTTTTTCTATTTTTAAATTTAACTTAGTTATTTCCCTACTTATTTTTATACCTTTATCTGTTCTAACTAAGCTTTTCATTTCACCTAATATATAAGAGAATGCATAAGTTGTAAATTTACAACCCATGGTTGGATCATACTTTTTCATGGCTTTTACCATACCTAATCTTCCTGCTTGATACAAATCTTCTTTGTAAGGATAATTTCTAAAAAAATTAGCTGCATAGTATATAAGATTTTGATTCTCTATTATAATTTGTTCTTCGATATTATCACCTTAAATTCAATATTTTTATAGCGCTTAATTCATCTGTTGTTTCATATATATAATTTACTAATCTACTTCTTTTTAACTTATTCCTTATATTATCATTATTTCCACACATTAAGCTTCTTCCATCATTATGCTTACAAAGTTCGTAATTATAAAATATAGCATTAATTCCTTTGATATCAATAGATTTGAGATTTTTGAAATTAAAAACTACATTTCTTATACCATTTTGTTTTACAATATTAGTAACCCTTTTATTCAATTTACCTATGGTATCTTTATTTAAATGTCCTCTTAATCGTACAAATAGAATTCCTTTTCTAAACTCAGTACCTACATTTAACATATATTCACCTTCCTATTTAATTTAGCACAAAAAAAAATTAATTTATACAGATTCGACAAAACTAGAAATACTTTTACCTCTATATATATTATTCTACAAATAATACTGTTTTCCCTTTTTTAAACGAAAAAAAGATCAAAGCTGATCTTTTATTTTAAGATATTCCTCTATTTGATTTTTATTACTTTTTCTAAACTGTACTATAAACTCACTTCTAGCTATACTAAGTTTATTTTCAATTTCATTAATCTTTAACAGTAAGTCATCACTTTTATCTAGATTGTAAAGTTTTTTTATTTTAATCAATTCTTTTTTTAACTTATTAAACTCTAAAAGCGCTGAAGTCATTTCGTAAGTTAAATTAAATTTAATTAATTCTAAATCTTTTTTATCATAAGACATATAAACCTCCAATCCGATTTATATCTTCTTCCTTACAGATTAATTTTATTATATATAATATATTAAGTCAAGAAAAAAACTATAATTTTAAAATTATAGTTAACTTAACCTCTTAGGACCTGGTGCGTAACTCTCCTCATTAAATATAGGTTTTGCTTGCTCAACTCTAGTTTGAAAATCTTGTATAGCAAATTCTATACTTTCTTCGCACATCTTTTTAGCAACATCTAAATCTACATTTTCATGACTAAAGTAATTTTCATCTGGTAATAAAGCTTTATATGCATCAATATCATCTTGAGAAACTTTACCATGCCTTATTAAATTTGAAAACAAATTGCTACTTAAAACCTCTATTTTAGATAAACTTTCCTTATTAGGAACACCACTCAATTTCGAATTATATTGAAGATTCAAAAGTGATAAAATAACATCACTTGATCTTTCATTTATCTTATCTTCAAAATTTACAATACTCATAACAACCCTACCTCCGAATCTTGCATAGCCTTTATTATTTGACTACCATCATTTTTAAAATAAGAATTATACATAGTATCTTTGCCAACAATATGACTTAGAAGATTAGCAACTAATACTTCCTCTTCTAAATCAGAATCCCCCTCATTTCCTATTATATAATTTGCAAGTATTTCTGTATATGCTAGATTTAATGCCATGAGTCTTTCATCAGAATTAAATCCTGTAAATTTACCAGTACTAGTAGCCATTTGAAGCATAGCTTTCATAAGTAAATGATCTATATCGTAATTTCCAGCAAGATTACTTGAGAAAAATATTTTATTTTTTAAAACATCATAAAAATATGTACCTTTTCTTTCAAATTTTCCTAATTTACCAAAACTTACAGATTTTAAATTTTCATTTAATCTATCCAAATTTATATCAGGAAGTTTTTTATTTAAAATAGTAACCAAATAAAATAGTCTCTCTTTAATATCATTCTGTATATTAGGGTTATTATTTAAACTCAATCTTATCTGTTCTAAAGAGTCCATATCATCACCTTAATTATTATTATAGCATATTTTAAAAAAAAGAAAAGTATTTTTTAATTAATTACTTTTTCTTTTTTTATACATTTTAAATTTATCACTTTGTTTCCATCAATTATTTCATTTATAATTATAGGTTCTATATCATTTTTTATTATTTTATCTATTTTCCTAGCGCCAAATTCTTTATAATTACAACAATTTATTATTTGATTAGCAACATCATTTCCAAATTTTATAGTTATATTCTTATCTTTAAATTTATCTTTATAAATTTTTAATTTACTTTTAACTATACTTTTTATATTATTTAAACTGAGATAATCAAAATTTAGTATACTATCTATTCTATTTATAAAAGGTATTCCAAAACTTTCTTTTAATTCAGTATTAATCGCTCTATCACTTATAAATCCTATATTATTAGTATTATAACCAATATTTGATGTCATAATTATAATAGAATTATTAAAGTATATATCGTCACCCTTAGAATCTTTAACCTTTCCATCATCTAAAATTTGAAATAATAAATTTATTATATTAGAGTGAGCTTTTTCAATTTCATCTAATATTATAACAGAAAATGGATTATCTTTAATGCACTCAAATATATTTTTATTATCTTCATATCCAACATATCCAGCTGGTGAGCCTATTAATTTACTAATAGAATGAGGTTCACTAAATTCACTCATGTCAAGTTTAATAACATTATTAGATATTTTATTTGAAAATAACTTAGCTAATTTTGTTTTTCCAACACCACTAGGTCCTATAAATAACATAGAATAACAAGAATTATCATCTTTGAATCCTAATTTTATTTTTTTATATAACCTCATCAATTCATCTATATTTTTATCGTGTCCAATAATATTGGATTTTAATTCTTTTTCAAATAAATTTATATCATTAGCGTTAAAGTCTTTTAATTCATATATAGGAACATTGCTTTTTCTACTAACAACACTTATAACATCATCCTTAGTTACTACATTATTTTTTTCTTTAGTTAAACTTAATTCTAATTTATTTATACTAGTCATCAACTTATTTTCTTTTTCTTTATATATAGCAGCATTATCATAATCATTTTTTAATAAATAACTTTTTTTTATTTTAAGAATTTCTTTAAGTTCTTTTGTAAGTTTATTGTATTTTTTTAATTTTTTATTTTCTCTAAGAGATACATGCGCACATACCTCATCTAATATATCAATAGATTTATCCGGTTCATATCTATTTTTTATATATTTATTAGATAATTCTATTATATAATCTATTATTTCATCAGATATAAATGATTTATGAAAAGATGAATAAGTATCTCTCAATTTTAATAAAATTTGTTTTACTGTTTTCTTATCCGGCTCAGTAATATCTACTTTTTGAAATCTTCTATCAAGTGCTTTATCATTTGATATAAATTTTTTATATTCAGCAGTTGTTGTCGCACCTATACATCTCATTTTATTTCTTGCAAGCGCTGGTTTAAATATATTTGAAGCATCTATTGCACCTTCCGCTCCTCCTGCACCAACGAGTGTGTGTATTTCATCTATAAATAAAATAATATCATCATTCTCCTCTAATTCATTTAAAATTTTATTTACCCTTTCCTCAAATTCTCCTCTATACTTTGTTCCAGCAACAGTTGTTGACATATCCAAACTTATTATTCTTTTATTTTTTAATAAATTAGGAACTTCATCATTACTTATGAGTCTACTCAATTCTTCAACTATCGCAGTTTTACCTACACCTGCATCCCCTATCAATATAGGATTATTTTTTTTCCTTCTACATAATATCTCTATTATCATTTTTATTTCATTATCTCTTCCAACTACTGGATCTACGCCACCTTCTTTTGCTTTTTTTGTCAAATCAACTCCTAATTCCTCTATCAATAACTTTTTATTTTTAGATTTTTTTATAGGAAATTTATAAGTAAATTCATGATATAACTCATCTAAATCTATATCCATTCCTACTAATATTCTAATTGCTACACCCTCACCTTCCTCCAACAGTGCGGAAAAAAGATGTGATATAGTTACATTACCATTATTATTTTCTTTGCTATCATATATTGCATTTTCCATAACTCTTTTTAGAAGAGGAGTGTAAAGATAACAATCCATTTCCTTTTTCCCTATTCCAACAATATCAATTATTTCCTTTTTAAATCTATTATAGTCTAAATCATATTCTCTTAATTTATCACTTATTTCATTTTTATATTTTAATATAGAAAGAAGCAAATGTTCACTACCGACATAAGGATGTTTTAAATTTTTCATTTCTTCTTTCGCACCTACTAATATTTTTCTTGCCTCCTCAGTAAAACTGTTATACATTATATCCCTCCTTTAATATTCTATGATTATAATGAATAAAAATAATTTTATTTATTCAACAAAATTATCTATATATTATCATCGCACTAAAACAATATATTTGTTCTTCACCACAAACATTTATCGCTACTTGATATTTAATATCAAGTAAATCTATATCTTTTTCTTTCAAAAAATTGTTAATGCTTTTTTCTAAATCCAATTCATGAGACTCATCAAATAATTTTACTTTCATAAAAAAATCACCACTATTATTTTAATAGTAGTGATATTACCATTTTGTCGATTAATATACTGATGTTCTATTCGAGAACCATGCACCTTCTGCTGGGAAGTTAACAACATTTCTAGGATTAAAATGCTTTGCTGTAAATCTTGAATAATAATTTAAACCAGCAGGTATATGTCCCATTGCAAGTTGGAAATGTACATGAGTACCTGTTGAACATCCATCCCACCATTCAATAGCTGTATTTGGAGTTACAATATCTCCTTCTTTTACATTTATAGTAGCTAGATGGAAATAACCTGAAGTATATGCAACTCCATTGACAGTATGATGAATATATACTCTGTTTCCACCACAGTCTGACCTCACAGTAATATAGGCAACTTTACCATATGCTGTTGAATAAACATTAGCTCCATGTCCAGTTCCAGCTATATCCATTCCATAGTGTTGCATTGCATAACCCCAAGGATAATAAATTCCATAATTTGCAGAAACCATTCCACTTACAACTGGTCTATAGAACCTATCACTGCTTGGAATTCCTATTCCTCCACTAGTATTTCCACAAGTATTAATATCCTCATTTGATTTACATCCTCTATCTTCTAATGACTTTATCAAACTTTTCATAGACTTAATATCGTCTTCAATATTTTCATTTTCATCTATTACTTCTGATAATTGTTCACCTAAAGAAGCAAGTTCTGCAGATAATTTTGTCTGTTGATCATTTAATTCCAAAGTCTTATTAGATAAATCTTTTTTCTTTTGTTCATTTTCTGTTATAGTTTGATTATATTCATCTATCAATTTATCATTGTGATCTGAAAGCTGTTCAGTAATTGCCATACGATATATAAAATCTGTAAAATCCGCTGCATCAAATATATACTCTAAATAAACAAATTCACCACTAGATAATTGATAATAGTTAAGTATTTTTTTAATTTCTTCTTCTTTTTCTTTTATTTCTATATTTAACTGTTCAATCTCTTCAGTTAAACTATCTATTTGTTTATGGATATTATCAATCTCGACATTTATATCAGATATATTTTTTCTTTTAGCTTCAATTTCTTGTTCTGTTAATTTTTTCTTACTTTCACCTTGAGAAAGTTCTTTTTCCTTTGCCTCTAATTCTGATTTTAATTGACCTAAAGTTTTAGCTTCAACATTATTATAATTTCCACCAATGAAAAAATTAACAAGAATTATAGATACTATTAATACAACTCTAAATATCTTTTTAAAAAATTTCTTCACTACTCTCTCATCTCTTTTCTTATTTGTTTATAATTCTTACAATATTTTCCTACTAAGTTCCAAAAATCTTTAGAATGATTAAAATGTATTATATGTGATAATTCGTGTATAATTACATAATCAATTTTAGATATATCATATTCTATGAGTTTAGAATTCAGTGTTATTGTATGATTTATTCTGTTATATACACCCCATCTAGATTTCATATTTCTTATTTTCAATATAGGAGATTTAATATTTTCTTTAAAATGATTAAAAATGTAAACATATCTTTCATCAAAAATTCTAATAGTTTCATCTTTATACCATTTTGACAACATCTTTAAATCTCTTGTTATTATACTATCTCCTACTATATTAATTTTATTAGTATCTTCGTCTATAATTATATCATATGATTTACCTAAATAAAAGAATTTATTACTTTTTTCTTGAGCGAGTTCTACATTTTTTAACATTTTTCGTAAACTATTAATATTACTATCAAGAACTTTTTTTATTTCATACTTACTCGTTAAATAATTACAAGTTACATATATTTTTTTATCATCTTTTATTCTTATATATAAATTTTTATTATTCTTTTTAATTATTACTACATCATAATTTATATTGTCTATTTGGTATTGCATAAATCATTATCTCTTTTTTACTTTTCTATTTATAACAACAAATATTAATGTTTCTAATACTATTGTAATAGTCAACATACATTTAAGTAATATTTCATTTATAGAAATATAATTACTTGTAATCCCTAATATCAGTGTAATAAGTAATACTAAATTTTTTACTATAACTAATTTAGGTATCATAACTTTATTATATTTTTTATATTTATATCCACTTAGTAACATTATAGCAACTTCAAATACTGCTGGAAATATATAAACATAATTTACTTTAATCGAAGCGAAAGCAAATAAAGCTAAATATAAAATTAATATAAATACTGCACACACCTTTTTTAATTTATTTAACACGCTATCATTTCCTTTCCTTTATCCTTTCTTTTACAAATTTATTTATTGATATATATGGATAAATTGCATTCCAAAACTTTTTTCTATTAGCTTTTAATCTAGAATCAATTTTTAATTTCTCCATATCTATTATTTCGGCTACCGTCTTCGCATATTTTGTCAAATTGCTTAGTAACTTTATTGAAATACATAAATCTATTAAAAATATTATCCAATATATAATTAATATTATTATCCCAAATTTAGTACTTGTAAACCAAATAGCAAAATCACCAAACCAAGGATAAATGAATAGATAATATATAATAGATGAAATACCCCATAATAATGAAAATTCTAAACAAATGAAACCTTTATAATTATATTTATATGATGAATAATCCCATAATCTTAATTTAAAAACTTTGTGCAGGAATAAACCTGATATAAGTTCTAATATACTTAAAAATATAGTAGATAATATAAAAATTAATATAAGTTTATAACCAAAATTTAATTTTTCATACATGCTACAAACTAAATTTAATATAACAGCACCAAATCCATATATTGGAACAACACATCCACTCATAAATCCTGGATTTATAAATTTTTTCATAAATATACTTCTATATATGACCTCTAATATCCATCCAACTATAGAAAATACACTAAATATAACTAAATATTTCAAAAACACAATACTCACCTATAACTAATTATATCATAAAATTAACTATGTTAATTATAACATTGACAAATATATTTGTAAATATTTAAAAAAAAAGAATAAACTAATTTATTCGAATTTATATAATTTAGTAATTGAGGGTAAAGAAGTTAAATTTATGTATAGAAAATATAAAAGAAATTTGAGGAGGTTTTATGGATTATATATTAACCCTCAATTACTCTAATATATTTTATGAAACATAGATTTTTAAATAAATATAATTAAACCATATTTAATATTTTTTATTCTGAAAGTTTTAATAAATCTTCTTCAGAAATGATATTAATACCAAGCTCTTTTGCTTTAATATTTTTAGTAGATGTAGAATTAACATCATTATTTATAAGATAATCTACATTTTTTGAAATTGAACTTACAACCTTGCCACTAAGTCCTTCTATATATTCAATTAGTTCATCCCTGTTTTTAAAGTTATATACATTACCAGTTATAACAAAAGTTTTGTCCTTAAATTTACCTTCCTTTTTATCTTTACTATCTATAAATGTTACTTCGTTTTTTAAAGCTTCTACCTCTAATTTAAACTTAGGATCACTAAATGCTTTTACCCATTCTAACGCGATTATTTCGCCAACACCATCAATAGAATTTAGTTCATCAAAAGATAACTTGCTTATAGTATTAAAATCATTATTATATGAATTACATATTAACTTAGCTCTTGATAATCCAACTTCTTTAATTCCTAGTGCGTATATAAAATTTGCAAGTTTTACTTTTCTAGATTTATTTATTGAATCAATCAAATTGTTATATGATTTAATACCAAAACCTTCAAAATTTATAATCTTATCTTTATGATTAGATAACAAATATATATCCCTATAACTTTTTACCAATTCTTCATCTATAAGTTTTGATAAAATTGCATCAGATAATCCTTCTATATCCATCGCATTTCTACTTACAAATAAAGTTAATTTCTTTAACAGTTTTGCTCTACATATATCATTTGTACAAAATAAATATTTTACATCATTAATTTGTTTTACTTCTGCTTTATGATGACAAATAGGACATTCACTAGGTATTACTAAATTATTACTTTTAGTCAAATTACCTGCGATTTGAGGTATTATCATATTAGCTTTATAAACTAATATAGTATCACCTATTCCTAATTTTAAACCTTCCATAATAGATAAATTATGAAGAGAAGCTCTACTAACCTCTGTACCTTCAAGTTGAACTGGTTTAAATACAGCAACAGGATTTATCAAACCTGTTCTAGATACTTTCCAATCTATATCTAATAACTCAGTTTTTTCTGTTGTATCTTGCCATTTAAACGCTAGAGAATGCTTTGGATATTTTGCTGTATTTCCTAAAGACTCACTATAACTAGAATCGTTAAAAGTTAAAACCAATCCATCCGATGGAATGTCATAATTTTTTATTTTTTCTTTAAAATACTCTACTCTTTCACTGATATTATCTTTTTTTACTTTAAAATATTCTACAACTTCAAATCCGAGTGATTTAAGCCAATCAAATCTTTCACTTTTTAAATTTGGTAATTCATCCGTTGCTGAAATTAAAGCAAATATTATACAGTTTACATTCCTTTCAGCAGTTATATTGCTATCTAATTGTCTAACTGAACCTGAACATAAATTCCTTGGATTTTTATATTGAGTACTATCATCATCTAATTCATCATTCATTTTTTGAAAGTCAGAATATTTAATTATAGCTTCACCTCTTAAAACTAAAGTCCCTTTATATGGTATAGTAAGTGGTATATTTTTAAACCTTTTAACATTCTCAGTTACAACTTCACCTATTATACCAGTTCCCCTTGTAACACCACTTACAAGCTTCCCATCTTGGTAAGTTAAAACAATTGTTAAACCATCCAGTTTCCAAGATAACAAACCTTCTTTATCACCTAAAAAATTTTTTAATTCATCTACTTTTTTAGTTTTAGCTAGCGATAACATTGGTTGTTGGTGCTGAGTCTGCTCAAGAGAACTTAAAATTTCAGATTCTACATTAATAGTGGGACTATTCGATAAAACAGTATTAGTTTCCTTTTCAAGACTTACTAATTCATCATATAATTTATCATATTCAAAATCTGTCATTATAGAAGTACTAAATTGATAATATAATTTTGATGCATTATTCAATATTTCAATTAATTCTTTCATTCGTTCTATTTTTTGTTCCATAAATTCCTCCATAATTTTATGATTATTGTACTACTAACTTAATTGTACCAAATTTCTGACGAAAAGTCTTTAGTTTTTAATCAATTTCTATTTACAAAAAAAGCACTTGAGTTTAATA
>CANQFF010000004.1 GCA_947598345.1 uncultured Bacilli bacterium | reverse complement strand
TATGTTATTAAAAAAACTAAATATAGAAAATTTATTTGAGGTAATAATAGCAAGAGAAGATGTTAAAAACTTAAAACCTTCACCGGATGCTTACAATATGGCGCTAGATCTATTAAATGTTACTAGTGATTGCTGTATTGCTTTTGAAGATTCACAAAGAGGTATAGCGGCTTCTATTGGGGCTAACATTAAAACAATTCAAGTAAGTGATTTTGCAAATAAAAAAACGGATGGTATTGAAATATGTGAGAAACTTAGTAGAATATTACTTGCAATAATAAACTTTACAGTGGAGTAGTATATGGGAATAATTGATAGTAATATAGATTTAAATGCATATAGAATTTTTTATGTAGTTGCTAAATATGAAAGTTTTACAAAAGCTGCAGAGGAGTTATATGTATCTCAACCTGCTATCAGTTACAGTATAAAAAAATTAGAAGAAGAATTAAATACCAAACTTTTTATACGATTAAATAAAGGAATAAAATTAACGGATTCTGGAGAAAAGTTAAAGCTTTATGTGGAAATCGCTTTAAATAATATAATTGCAGGATATAAAGTACTTACAGAAACACAACAACAATTATCTGGTGAGATTAATATAGGGATCCATTCTAACATTGGAATATTCTTATTGCCTAAAATTATTAAAAAATTTTCAGAAAAATATCCAAACGCAAAAATAAATATTTATAATTCAACTACTAAAGAAATGAAAGAAATGTTTAATAATCATCAAATTGATATTTTAATATTACATTTTCCAATATTTGATTCCGATAATAAAGATATTTACGAAGAAAAAATTTTAACTTGTGAAAGTTGTTTTTTTGGAATAAAAAAATATTATGATTCATTTTTATTGCAAAACAATCAAAATATAGTATTCAAGTTTCCATTACTTTTACCAATAAAAGGTTTTACTACAAGCAAATCTTTAGAAAAAGTTTTTAAAAAATATAATTTAGTTCTATCTTCAAATATATATTCATATACTACTGAAATGTTAGTAAGTTTAGTTAAAAACGGAATTGGTATTGGCTGGACAATTAAAAACTGTATTCAAGAAGAATTAGATAATAATCAGTTGTATGAAATTCCAATAGATATGGAGTTACCTAAAATTGAATTTAGTATAGCATATAATAAAAATACAATTAATAAGACATCATTAGAATTTGCAAATTATATAATTAAAGAAATAAAATAACTGAATAGCAACTTAATTCTATTGGTTTTTATATAAATTTTATCGGCAAAATATTTCTGATGTTATTACAGTGGTACCTTAGACACCTTTTGTTATAGCATGTCCAATTCCTTCTTCTTTTTCAATTTTCCAGTAGCTTCTACCCAATAACATTTGTTGTACATATTTTAATTTTTCTTCTTTGCAATAATAATTATTATTTCCACCTTTAGGTCTACCATGCCTTTTTTTCATCTTCTTTATTAAATTATATAAAAGAAAAGTAAACACATTTTTTTTGTGTCTACTTCTATCTTACAACTTCATAATAACTTATCATTTTATTTGATGCATAAAAATGGCTATTTCATACATAAAGAGTTGCATTTATAATAGATAAAACTAGAAAATCTAGTTTTTTTGATATTGACAATATAGATTATTTAGTGTAAAATGGTGGGTAAGATAATTATAATACGCCGTAGGCTATTAGTTAGGAGGGCATATGGAAGAAGAATTAAACCACTTATCATATACACTAAATAAGTATGATGAAGTAATTGATGATTCAAAATTAAAACTAAATAATTTAAGAAATTTATATAAAAATGATTACGATGCGATGTTGGAAGAAAAATTTAAACTAGAGGGAGAAATAAAATCTATTGAAAAAGCGAAAAATTCACCATATTTTGCTAGAATAGATTTTGAAAGTAAAACAAATAAAGATGTGTGTTATATCGGGAAGCTTGGCGTAAGTGATTATGACAATAACATAATAACAGTAGATTGGAGAGCCCCAATATCAAGTCTATATTACGATTGTAATGTAGGAGATGCTAAATACAATTCTCCAGATGGAATAATATCTGGTAAATTACATTTGAAAAGACAATATACCGTAGAAAATAGTAAACTTATAAGTTATAATGATGTAGATACGGTATCAAATGATGAATTATTAAAACCATATTTGAGTGTAAGTGCAGATACAAGACTTAAAAATATAGTATCAACTATACAAAGTGAACAAAATAAAATAATAAGAGAGCCTATTACAAAAAATTTAATAGTTCAAGGTGTTGCAGGAAGTGGTAAAACTACAGTCGCACTACACAGAATTGCATATCTAGTTTATAATTATAGAGATTTATATAAACCTAGAGATTATATGGTAATAGGACCTAACAAATTTTTTGTAAGTTACATATCAGGAATATTACCAGATTTGGATGTAGATGGTGTTAGCGAGTATACTACCTTAGAACTTGCATTAAATTATATAGAAGAACCATTTAAAGTAAATAATTCACTAGATATATTAAAAGTTAAAGATGATATATCTAATTTTAAGACTTCTATGAATATGAAAAAAGTAATAGATTCCTATTTTGAATACCTTCCAATATTACCTAATACAGATTTTACTATCAGAGGCGTTAAGATATTAAGTAAAAGTTTGATTAAAAGTATTTATGAAGAAATAAATAAAGATATATATGAAAGTATTAAAAGTAAGATAGATAGGTTAATATTACTTTTAAATAAATATGTAAATGAAAATAATGATATAATATTATCTCGTTTAATTAAAGATAATGTAGATAAAAAAGTAATAGATGATTATAAAAATAATATAAATATTTATTTAAAAAAATATTTTACAGTATTAAATATAAAAGTTAAAGATATTTACATGGATATATTAAAAAATAACAGTATAAATTTTAAAAATATAAATTTAAATGAAATAGATATTGAAGATATATACCCACTAATGTATATTAAATATAAAATAATTGGCAGTAATTTTAATAATTATAAACATATTGTAATAGATGAAGCACAAGATTATGGAGAGTTTAATTTCTATGTATTAAAAAAACTATTTAAAAATGCAACATTTAGTATATATGGAGATTTAGCGCAAAGTCTATATTCGTATAGAAGCATAAATAATTGGGAATGTTTAAAAGATATATTTGGAAATGTAGAAATACTTAAATTAAATAAAAGTTATAGAACTACTATTGAAATTATGAACGAAGCAAATAAAATTAATGAACTACTTAAACTCGATAAAGCAACTCCTGTAATAAGGCATGGAGATGAAGTAGAATATACTAATAAAGATATATTAGATATAATAATGAAATTAAAAGAAAAATATAAAACAGTTGCAATTATAACTAAAGATGCCTTAGAAGCGCAATCTTTATATAGCAAATTAAATAGTAAGATAGACATAAACTTAATGGATAAAGATAATATTAATTTTGATAATAATATAAATATACTTCCAAGTTATTTATCTAAAGGTCTTGAATTTGATGCAGTAGTAATAGCAAATAGAAATAATTTTAAAGATAATGTAATTGATTTAAAACTTCTATATGTTTCAATGACCAGAGCTTTACATAAACTTGTAATAATTAACTAAATTGTATTGCATTAAAGCAAGCAATTGCATTTTTAGCTTTATAATGTTATAATTAATAAGCATTAAAACTTATAGAAAGGAGTAAAAATGAGTAAAATTAAAATATTTGCTCTTGGTGGGCAAAACGAAATTGGTAAAAATATGTATGTAGTCGAAGTAGATAGTAAAATATTTGTATTTGAAGCTGGTTTAAAATTTGCTGATGATAAGTTACTCGGAGTAGATTACATAATACCAAATTATGATTATTTAATAGAAAACAAAAATAGAATTGTTGGAATATTTATAACACATGGACACGATGAACAAATGGGAGCTATATGTGATATACTTGTAGATATACCAGATATTAAAATTTATGCTGGAAAATTCACATTAGAGATAATAAAACAAGACTTAGAAGAAAGTGGGATAAAAAAAGCTAATTTAATAGAAGTGACTGCTTATAAAAATATAAATTTTAAAGATGTCAGTATATTCCCAATACAAGTATCCCATGCATTACCTGATAGTTATTTATATGTTTTAAAAACAAAGGACGGATCAATAGTATTTAGTGGAAATTATCTTTTTGATCCATCTATGATGGGACCGTACAGTATGGATGTAGGTAAACTTGCTTATGTTGGAAAACAAGGTGTTTTATGTCTTATGAATGAATCACTTTATTCAGAAAAAAATGGTTACACATCACCTAATCACCAAGCTAATTTTATAATTAGAAATACATTAAATAGTACTGACGGTAGAATATTTTTTAATATTTTTGAAAATCAAATATATAGGATTCAAGAATTGTTTGATGAAGTTTCTAAAACAGATAGAAATGTTGTAATAATGGGTAAATCTCTTGAAAACATTATTTTGAAAGGTATAGATTTAAAGTATATTAATTTTGATAGTAATAGAATTAAATCAATAAGTCATGTAAATGATGAAAATATAATAGTTATAATATCTAATGAAAGAGAAAAACCATATTCTAGTTTAAAAAGAATTTTAAGAAATTCCGATAAATTTGTAACACTAAAAGAAAGCGATACTGTTGTTATGTTATCGCCACTATATGAAGGTACAGAAATAACTGCTACTAAAGTTTTTAATAAAATAGCAAAAGTTGGAGCTAACTTGATTACTCTTCCTAAAAATATATTATCTCTTCACGCTTCAAGAGAAGATATAATGCTTATGATAAAATTAATGCAGCCAAAATATTATTTTCCTGTAATAGGTGAATATAGGCATCAAGTTGAAAATGCTAATTTAGCGCGAAAATTAAATATTAATGAAGAAAACATAATACTTAATTTAAACGGTGAAGTAGCAACATTTATTGATGGAAAATTAGTATCTAATGACGAAAAGGTAAAAGTTGATGATATTTTAATAGATGGTAAAACTGTAGGCGATATTGGTGATTTAGTTTTAAAAGATAGAGATATGCTTAGTGATAGTGGAATAGTAATAGTTAATGCTAATATAGATAAAGAAAAAAGAACTATTATAAATAAACCTACTGTATTAACAAAAGGATTTATATATGTAAAAGAAAATATCGATTTAATAAAAGAATCTGAAAATATAGTTACCCAAGTAATAAATGAAAATGTAAAAGAAAATTATATTGATTACAATAAATTAAAATCAGATATAAGAGATAAATTAGGTAAGTATTTTTATAAAGAAACTGAAAGTAAACCTATGATTATTGTAATTGTTCAAGAAATTTAAAAAAAGTTTTTACTTTTTTTTTATTTTATAGTATAATATTATTATAGATTGTAGGAGATGATACGATGAAGCACATTTATACAAGTCTTGATATAGGTTCAGATACCATAAAGATAGTAGTATGTGAGTTATACAAAAACAAATTAAATTTACTTGCTTCATCTTCTTATAAATCTAAAGGAGTTAAAAATGGCTTAATTACTGATGTTGATTTAGCATCGCAGTCTATAAAAAGTGCTATTGGTGAAATAGAAGAAATGTTGGATATCAAAATAAAGAAACTTATAGTTTCAATCCCATCTTTTAATGCAGAATATTCTGTTATCAAGGGAAATATTAAAATTACTAATAGTGAATCTATAGTTACAAGTGATGATATTATTAATGTTCTTGAAGAAGCTGCTAAAAATAATAATTATAGTACTAGAGAAATGATTACTATACTTCCAGTAGATTATAGTTTAGATGATAAAGCTTTTATTAAAAATCCAAATGGAATGAGAGGAACAAATTTAGGTTGTAGAGCTGTTTTGGTTACTACCCCTAAAAAAAATGTTTATTCTGTAATAGGGCTTTTAGAAAATATTGGTATTGAAGTTGTCGATATATCTTTAAATAATATTGGCGATTTATATTCTTTTAACAATAAAAATATTGAAGACAAAGTAGGTGCCATTATAAATATTGGAAGTGAAATTACTACAGTTTCACTATATAATAAAAGTATCTTAGTAAAAAGTAGTATAATAAATCAGGGTGGAAAAAATATAGATAGTGATATATCGTATATGTATAAGATAGATATTCCAACTGCTAAAAGATTGAAATATAAATTTGCTTTGGCTCATAAAAAAAATGCAAGCGTTAATGATATCATTGAAGTAAAAAGTGCATATGATGAACATTTAAAAATAAATCAGTTTGAAATATCAACAGTAGTTATGTCTAGGTTAGAAGAAATACTAGAAACTGCTAAAAAAGAGATAAATCTATTGACAAGTAAGAAAATAGATTATATCATAATAACAGGTGGTACTAGTAATATGCCTGGATTTGAATATATAGTTAGAGATGTTTTCGGTGATAATGCTAATATTGGAAATGTCAAGATGTTAGGTATAAGAGATAATATATATTCATCTTGTGTAGGAAATATTGTATATTTTATAAATAAATTGAAATTAAAAAATAAAAACTATAGTATGATTAATGATAACGAAGTTTATCAGATGACTTCTATAACTTCAAAAAAATTAAGTACATCAGATTCAATGCTTGGAAAAATATTTGGATTTTTCTTTAGCGAATAGAGGAGGAAATTATGTTTGGATTAGAAATGGACCAAGTTGCTAAAATAAAGGTTATTGGTGTTGGTGGAGGGGGAAACAATGCCGTAAACCGTATGATAGATTCTGGAGTAAAAGGTGTTGAGTTTATTGTAGCAAATACAGATTTGCAGGTATTAAATTGTTCTAAGGCACCAACTAAGATTCAAATAGGTGAAACTTTAACTGGAGGTAGAGGTGCTGGAGCTAAACCTGAAATAGGAAGAGAAGCAGCTTTAGAGAGTAAAAAAGAACTTGAAGAGGCCTTATCCGGAGCCGATATGGTATTTGTTACTTGTGGAATGGGCGGAGGTACTGGAACAGGTGCAGCGCCAGTTATTGCTTCTATCGCACAAGAATTAGGAGCTTTAACTGTTGGTATAGTTACAAAACCATTTTCATTTGAAGGTAAAAAGAGAATGGAACAAGCAGTTTTGGGCCTTGAAGAATTAAAGAAAAATGTTGATACTTTAATTGTTATACCAAATGATAAATTAAGAGAAATTATTGATAAGTCAACACCATTACTAGAATCTTTTAAAGAAGTAGATAATGTATTAAGAAGAGGAGTTCAATCAATATCAGATTTAATTGCTGTAGCTGGACTTATTAACTTGGATTTTGCTGATGTTAAAACAGTTATGGAAAAAAGAGGAAAAGCACTTATTGGTATTGGAATTGGCGTTGGAGAAAATAGAGCTACTGAGGCTGCTCAACAAGCAATTTCAAGTCCACTTCTTGAAACTAGCATAGATGGTGCAACTGACGCAATTATAAATGTTACTGGAGGTAATAATTTAACTTTATTTGAAGTTGAAGAAGCAGCTGATGTTATAAGAAATAGTGCTAAAACAGATATGAATACTATTTTTGGAGCAGTAATAAACGAAAATTTGAATGATGAGATAATCGTTACTGTAATAGCTACTGGCTTTGATGACGAAAATAAAGAAGATAGTAAATTACCAAAAACTGATAGATCTACAAGTTCATCAATTAATATGGGATTTAGAAGTGATGATAATTCTGATGACTCAGATGATTCTGATGACATAATTCCATCATTCTTAAGAAGAAGAGGGTTTTAATAAATAGGGTGTTAATGTGAAAATAGACTTAAAGAATGGATTTTTCTATTCTTTTTTAGTATAATTAATGTAGGTGATTTTTATGAAATCTGATATCGATATAAGTAGGGAATGTAATTTATTAAATATAACCGAAATAGCTAAAAAGTTAAATATTGAAAATAATATTGAATGCTATGGCAAATTTAAAGCTAAAATTAATTTAAATGAAATTAAGTCTCAAAACGGAAAATTAATTCTTGTTACTTCAACTAATCCTACACCTTTTGGTGAAGGAAAGACAACTGTTAGTATAGCTATAAATGATGCTATAAACAAGTTGGGCGAAAAATCTTTAGTTGTTTTAAGAGAACCTTCTTTAGGACCAGTATTTGGAATAAAAGGTGGCGCAACTGGAGGTGGATATTCACAAGTTGTACCAATGGAAGATATTAATCTTCATTTTACTGGAGATATACCAGCTATAGAATCAGCAAATAATTTACTTTGTGCGATAATAGATAATCATATATATCAGGGAAATCAACTTGGAATAGATAAAGTTGTATTCAATAGATGTATTGATCTTAATGATAGAGCTCTTCGCAATGTAGTTCTAAAATATGATAATAATGGACTTGAAAGAGAAGAAAAATTTAATATTTCAGTAGCATCAGAAATGATGGCTATATTATGTCTTTCAAAAAATATAGACGATTTAAAAAATAGAATAGGAAATATATTAATTGGATATACAAAAGATGGCAAAATGTTATTTGCAAAAGATTTAAATTGTGAGGGTGCAATTGCATTACTTCTTAAAGATGCGATAAAACCAAATTTGGTACAAACTCTTGAAAATAATCCAGCTATAATACATGGTGGTCCTTTTGCAAACATCGCACACGGTTGTAATTCCTTAATAGCTACTAAATTAGGACTTTCATTGAGTAAGTATGTTGTTACAGAAGCAGGTTTTGGTTCTGATTTGGGAGCAGAAAAGTTTTTAGATATTAAATGTCAACTCGGTAACCTAAAACCAAATTGTATAGTTATAAATGTAACTATAAGAAGTTTAAAATATAATAGTGGAATTAGTAAAGAAGATATAAATAAAGAGAATTTAGATGCACTTAAAAATGGTATATGCAATTTAAAAAGACATATAGAAAATATGCAAAAATATACAAAGAATATAATTGTATGTATAAATAAATTTAATTATGATACTGATAATGAAATAGCTTATTTAAAAGATTATCTTACTAATCTAGGAATAGAAGCAGATATATGTACTTCATATAAAGATGGAAGTAATGGCGCACTATCTTTAGCTAAAAAGATTATAAAAATTTGTGATAATGAATCAGACTATAAACCATTATATAATTTTAATGAACCTGTAATAGATAAAATAAATAAAATATGTAAACAAATATATAGAGCAAAAAATATAAATATGAGTGATGAGATCATTAAAAAAATAAATATGATTGAATCTAATGGTTATGGATCATTACCTATATGTATTGCAAAAACACAATATTCTTTTACAGATAATCCTAAATTATTAGGTGCTCCTAATGATTTTGATATGACTATAACTGATATTAAATTGTGTACTGGAGCAGGTTTTATTGTAGTTTTTATGGGAAACATTATGACCATGCCAGGGCTTGCTAAAAATAGTGCCTATTTGAATATGGATATAGATAATAACGGAAATATATCAGGATTATTTTAAAAAGTTAGTAGCTAACTTTTTAATTTTGATTTGATTAAGATTCTAATTTAAAAATGTTTGAAATTATATTAATATTGCCATAATATATCTGAAAGGAGAAATTATGGCGCGTCATAAAGTAGAAATTTGTGGCGTGAATACTGCGAATTTAAAAGTTTTAAATAATGAAAAAATGTTAGAGCTATTTAAAAGATATAAAGTTGGTGATAAAATAGCTAAAGAAGAATTAGTAAATGGTAATTTAAAATTAGTTCTTAGTATACTAAAAAAATACAATAATAGATGTGACAACATGGATGATTTGTTTCAAGTTGGATGTATTGGTTTAATTAAGGCAATTGAAAATTTTGATCTTAGTTTTGATGTAAAATTTTCAACATATGCAGTACCAATGATTTTAGGAGAAGTTAAAAGATATTTAAGAGATAATAGTAGTATTAGAGTTGCAAGAAGTGTTAAAGATATTGCTTATCATGCTTTAATGGTTAAAGAGGAGTTAACAAACTTGTTAAATAAAGAGCCTACTGTAAAACAAATAGCTGATAAACTCGGTTTAACTGAATTTGAAGTTAGTAATGCTCTAGATAGTATGAGAGATACATTAAGTATTTCAGAACCAATATATAGTGATGGTGGTGATACAATATATTTGCAAGATCAAATAGAAGACAAAAATAGTAAAATGAAATTTATTGATGAAAAAGTAGCATTAAAGGAAGCAATTAACTCATTAAAAGAAAAAGAAAAATATATTATTGTTGAAAGATATATAATAGGTAAAACACAGATGGAATTAGCAGAAGAAATAGGTATATCACAGGCTCAAATATCTAGATTAGAAAAAACAGCTTTAAATAATATAAAAAACAAAATAAGTTAAAATAGACTTATTTTTTATATATAAAATAGGCGATTATAATTCATATATTCATATAATATATTGGTGATTAAATGAGATTATCTGATTTACAAAATAAAACTGTTATAAATTTAATTGATGGAAAAAATATTGGAAATATAATAGATTTAAGTATAGATGAAAATGGTAAAACAACAGGATTAATAGTTGAAAAACATAAGTTTATTATTTCATACTTTACTAGTAAAAAAGAATTTTCTGTTAGATGGGATCAAATAGAAAAAATAGGTGAAGATGTAATACTTGTTAGGGTTGTTTATTAAATATTTTTGTGTTATACTTAAATTGGTGATTGAATGAAAGTATTATTATACACTGAAAATGAAAAAATGATAGGTAAATCCGGACTTGGTAAAGCTATAAAGCACCAAATGGAAGCATTAAAAGATAATAATATTGAATACACTACTGATGTAAAAGATGATTGGGATATTGTACATATAAATTTTTATGGTCCAAAGTCTTATTTGTTAGCTAAGAAAGCTAAAAAAAATGGTAAGAAAGTAATATATCATGCACATTCTACGGAAGAAGATTTTAGAAATTCATTTATTCTTTCTAATCAAGTGGCTCCTGCTTTTAAGGAATGGTTAATAAAATGTTACTCACTAGGTGATCACATATTGACTCCAACACCATATTCCAAGAAATTACTAGAAGGATATGGCATAAAAATACCTATTACTGATATAAGCAATGGTGTAGATGTTAAATTCTTTGAAAAAAATGAAAAATTGGCGAAACAATTTAGAAAAAATTTTGGATATACTGATAAAGATAAAATTATAATGGGTGTTGGATTATATATTGAAAGAAAGGGAATACTTGATTTTGTAGAACTTGCAAAAAGACTTCCACAATATAAATTTATATGGTTTGGTCATTCTCCATTAGCGGCTTCTCCATCAAAAATAAAAAAAGCTGTTAATACAAAATTACCTAATTTAGTATTCGCAGGATATGTAGAGCCAGAAATATTAAAAGGTGCTTATAGTGGATGTGATTTATATCTATTTCCAACTCTAGAGGAGACAGAAGGTATACCTATTATTGAGGCTTGTGCAGCAAGAATTCCTTCACTTATTAGAGATATTCCAGTATTTGATGATTGGTTAATAGATGGAGTTAATGTATATAAAGCAAAAAATATAGATGAATTTGAAGATAAAATTAAAAAAATATTAGAAGGTAAATTACCAAATTTGACTGATGAAGGATATAAGGTAGCTGAAGAAAGAGATATTAAAAAGGTGGGAATTAAATTAATAAATATATATAAAGAGGTTTTATCTAATGGAACAAATAAACAATAATGATTACGATATTTATTTACCAGTTGACATATATAGCCCTGATATATATGCGTTAAATGATAATTGTTATATCGAAGTAAGATATTTTAGAATTAAGGGAATGTATTTTTATGATGTGATTTTTAATAATGGACAAGAGCATTTTCTAGGTAGATTTAGAAAAATCTTTGATTCATTAAAAGTGCTATACAATGATAATATGATTTTAATATATTATGATACATTTGATAGACAAACTTCTCAAATGAAAATAACTAAAGTAATAGAATTATATAATATGAATGATGATATTAATATCGTTTGTAGTGAACAAAAAGCATTAGAAATGTTTGATAAAGATATAGATAGAACTTTTTTAACAGACAAAGAGAATTTATTAATACGAACTGATTCAGAGAAAAGAAAGAGACTTTTGCGAAATAGCTATTAATTTTATTAATAGTTTTCTTGTTTTTACCTTTTTTTATTGATATAATATTAATGTTGGCAAGGTGATAGTATGTATTTAAAAAAAATAATTGCTCATGGCTTTAAATCTTTTGCAGATAATACAATAATAGATTTAGACAATAATATTACTGGAATAGTAGGTCCAAATGGATCTGGTAAAAGTAATGTTGTTGATGCTGTTAGATGGGTACTTGGAGAACAATCTGTAAAATCATTGCGTGGAGATTTAAATATGACAGATGTTATTTTTTCAGGTAGTAAAAGTAGAAATCCTATGAATACTGCATCAGTAACACTTATATTTGATAATTCAGATAATTATTTAAATGTCTCTTTTGAAGAAGTATCTATCAAAAGAAGACTATATAAAGATGGGACAAATGAGTTTTTCTTGAACGGTGAAAAATGTAGATTAAAAGATATCAGTGAAATATTAATGGATAGTGGTATTGCTAAAGAATCTTTTAACATAATATCTCAGGGTAAAATAGATGATATTTTATCTAGTAAACCTGAAAATAGAAGAGTAGTATTTGAAGAAGCAGCTGGTGTTATTAAGTATAAAAAAAGAAAAGAAGAAGCGTTAAAAAAATTGGATAAAACTCATGAAAATATGAATAGAATAGATGACATCATTAAAGAGTTAGAAATACAAATAGAACCTTTAAGAGAACAAAAAATAAAGGCATCTAAATATTTAGATTTAACAGAAGAATTAAAACAATTAGAAATATCTTTGATATCTAGTGAGATAACTGAACTAAATTATAAATATCAAGAAAATAAATCAAAGATAGAAGAATTAAATAATGAAATAATAAGTTTAAATACAAATAATAGTTCAAATGAAGCAAAAAGTACATCGTATAAATTAAAAATAGAAAAATTAGACGATGAAATTAAAAATTTACAAAAAGAACTTCTTGCTACTACTACTTTAGCAGAAAAAGTAAATGCTAAAAAACAAATAATATTGGAAAGAAAAAAATATGAAGTAGAAAATGCTAAGTTGCACGATAATATGATTCGCTTAAAAGAAGATGAACTAGAATTAAAAAATAATATATCTAGCTATAATAATGAAATATCTGTAATGGAAAAAGAATTGCAAGATATATTAATTGAAATAGATGGATATGAAAGCACTATAATAAATATTAAAGGAGATAAAAGTGATTTAATATTTAAATTAAATAATATTGTTAAAAATACAGATATTTTAAAAAATAAAATAGAGTTATTAAAAGAAAATATAGATAATAATTCATCTTTACCTTCTTCAGTTAAAAGTGTATTAAACAATCCAAAATTAAGAGGAATCAATGAAACTATTGGAGCTTTAATTGAGGTTGAAGAGTTATATTCTAAAGCAATATCCACCACACTAGGTATGGCTTCATCTAATGTAGTTGTAGATAACGAAATATGCGCTAAAGAAGCAATAAACTATTTAAAAGAAAATAATATTGGAAGAGTTACTTTTTTTCCTTTAAACATTATTAAAGAAAAAACTATTGACAGTGCAACAATATCGCAAATAAAAAACGAGAAGGGGTTTATAAATATTGCTAGTTCTATAGTTAAGTATGATAAAAAATATGAAAATATAATAAAGAATCAATTAGGTAATGTTATTGTGGTAGATAATATAGATAATGCTAATAGAATAAGTAAATTGATATCATATAAGTATAGAGTAGTAACGATAGATGGTGAAATTTTACATGTAGGCGGATCACTTACCGGAGGTAATATCAAGGTAAGAAATATTATTACTGATAAATATGAATTAGAAAATACTTTAAAACTTCAAAATAAAAATGAAAACGAACAAAAAGATGTAGAAAATGAAATAAATAAGTTAGACTATGATCTTAAAGCTATAGAGGATAAACTTTATTTAATAAATAAAAAGAAATTTGAAATTGAAGAAAATATTAATCTTAGGAAAAATACTATATCTAACTTAAATAAAAGATTAGAAGAGGTAAGTCTTGAAATAACTACTAACAATCTTGCTTTAAACAAAAGTATAGATAGTGAAGAAGAAGAAGTATTAAATGAATACTATAACATTACTTCAAAAAAATCTAAGATAGAATCAGATCTTGAAGTTTTAAATAATAGTAAAATAAAACTATCAAATGAGTTAGAAGAATTCGAATTAAATTTAAAGAAAGATAATTCCTTGTACATTGAAAAAACTAATTTATTGCATGAATTGGAAATAGATGTTAATAGAACAGATGTTAAATTAGATAATTTACTTAATACATTAAATGAAACTTATTCTATGACATACGAAAATGCTATAAAGTTTTATAAGTTAGATATTGATCAAACCTTAGCTCGTAATAAAGTTAATTCATTAAAAAGAAATATAAAAGATTTAGGTATAGTTAATGTACTTGCAATAGAAGAGTTTGATAAAATAAGCGAAAGATATGAATTTTTAATTCATCAAAGAGAAGATTTATCAAAGGCGGAAATTACTCTTTTAGATATAATTGATGAAATGGATTGTGTGATGAAACAAGAATTTTTGAAAACTTTTAAATTGATAAAAGAAAATTTTTCATCAACATTTAAAGAACTTTTTAATGGGGGTACTGCAGAATTATATTTAACAGATGAAAATAACTTACTTGAAACTGGGATAGAAATAAATGCATGTCCTCCAGGCAAGACTTTAAAGAGTATAAGTCTACTTTCAGGTGGCGAGAAAACATTTACAGCCATTAGTTTGCTATTTGCAATATTGAAATCAAGACCGGTACCATTTTGCATATTAGATGAAGTTGAAGCCGCACTAGACGAGGTCAATGTTGAGGCATTTGGAAAATATATAAGAAAGTTAAAAGAAAAAACACAATTCATAGTAATAACTCATAAGAAAAAAACGATGGAATTTGTTGATGTTTTATACGGAATTACTATGCAAGAATCTGGTGTTAGTAAATTAGTTAGTGTAAAATTAGAGGAAATATCATGAGACTTATTTTCATGATTATTATTGAAAGGAACGAATAATAAAATGAATTTAGATACAATAAAAGAAATAGGGCAAGTATATATAAGATACGGTCAATATTCTAACTTGTTTGACGAATTTGTTATTAAATATGGATATAATGCTGTGTCTAAAGCAGTAAATTTATACATTTCAAATTACTATTCAAAAAGACCATCTGGATTAGATGACGAATTGTTAAAATATTATTATGATATATGCGAGAAATTAGAGTGGAGTGTTAAAAAAATTAATGAATATGCTGATAAACTAGGCATTCCAAGTGAAAATTTAAAAGAGTATGCTAGGGAATATGCTATTCGAGTATTAGGAATTAGTGAATTTGAGTTACAGGATATGATATCAGAAATTAGGATAAAAAATGCTAAACAAAATATAAAACCTAGTAGATATGTAGAAGCTTGTAAACTTCTTATTAAAGAAGATGATATCGATAAAATTAAAGATATATTTCAAATGTTTGAAATTAAACCTAATATATTAAAAGAAACAGTTAAAAGATCTGAAAGATTTAAAGAACAATTTAAAAATGTTGAAAATTTTCAAGAAATAATTTTAGCTAAAACTAAAATGTATGAAAACTTATTAAAAAGTGAAAATAAAAACAATTTAACAAAAACAGAAACAAGAAGTTCTAAATTAATACGAGAATTTATAAATGGTAATTACAATTCAAAAGAAGAGTTTATATCGAAAAAAAATATGAGTTTTCGTGAATTTAGCTTTTATTTAGGTGCTGTTAAAAAAGGTAATAATGAATTATTTCAAGAATATCAAAAAAAGTTAAAATTATTAGAACAAAAGAATAAAATTAAAAGTTTAGCTTATATACCAGAAATATTAAATATGTTAAAAAATGGTGTAATAGATAGTAATGGACAAGTTAGAGAATTTGATTTAATAGATTATTTTATGATGGTCGATTTAGATTTTGAAAGTTTAGTAAAAGGTATTAGAGAAGATATATCAGTTGAAGATTTAAAAATCTTCAGAAAATTTACACAAAGAAATAAATATTTTACAGAAAATTTTCAAACTGAAATTAATGAATTTTTAAATTCTACTCTTGAAGTTAATTGTGAATTTGATAATAATGGAAATTCTATTGCTAATAGTGGTAGGATAATAACTCAAGAGGAAAAAACAAAAATTATGGAATTTTTAATTGAAAATCATATACCTTTAAATCGAAGAACCTTTTCTATCGCATTAAAAAGGTATTTAAATAATAATTTGTTTGTTGATTATGAACCATTAAAAGAAAATATTAGGATGTGAAAAAGTGAATTACTTATTGTATGGAGAAGAAAGATATTTAATAGATAAAGAATTAAAAAATATTATAGATAGTAAAAATATAGAGGATATTAATATTTCAAAATATAATTTAGAAGAAAATACTATAAAGGAAATATTAGAAGATGCTCAAACTGTATCACTTTTTTCTTCAAATAAGTTAATAATTGTAGATAATGCATATGTATTTAATCGGGTTATGACTAAAAAAATTGATGATCTTGATTTATTAGAAAAATATTTAAAAACACCAAATATTAATACTACCATAATTTTTATAGATAATAACGAAAAAATAGATAGTGTAAAAAACATAGTAAAATTAATAAAAGAAAATGGTAGTATAAAAGAATTTAATCCTGCTAAAAATATTAATAAAATCGTTAGTGATATGTTTCAAGATTATAAGGTTAGTTCTAGTGCTATTAATCTGTTACTAGAAAGAGTTGGAAATAATTTAGAATTAATATATAAAGAAGTAGAAAAATTAAAATTATATAAAATTGATGATAAAACTATAAATGTCGAAGATGTAGAGGCTATAACAGTTGAAAATATAAATATAGATATATTTAAGTTTGTCGACGATATAATTAATAAAAATAAAAATAATGCAATTAAAACTTATAAGCAATTAATAGCTATTAATGAAGAACCTATTAAAATAGTTGCTCTTTTAGCAAGTAAATTTAGATTAATGTATCAGGCAAGTCAATTGATAAAAAAAGGATATACTGAAGACGCTATTTCTGAAATATTAAAAGTACATAAATATCCTGTTCATTTAGCGATATTAGCTGGTTATAAATATAATCCAAAACTATTACTTAAATATTTAAACGATTTAGCGGATTTAGATATTGGAATTAAAACTGGTGAAAAAGATAAAGAACTCGCACTTGAATTATTTATACTTAGTTTGTAGGTGAATTTATGGATGATTTATTAAACACATTAAAAGTAATAAAATTCGTATTTATTAATGGAAGCTATAGGTTATTTAAAAATAAACTTATTATAGATAAAACAGATAAATATAAAAATTCAACTATAAAATTTTTTCCAAGTTTTATAAATGCCAATAGAGTTGATGATATTGTATCACTTACTGATTGTATTAAAAAGTTTTTAAATACTATGAGTAAATGTAAAAACTTTAATTCCACAATATTTATAAAAAATTTTGAAAAAACAATGTTTGATATAAAAGATTTAAATGATGAAATTGATTTTGGAATTAATGGATATGTATATTTTGGTACAACAAATATATTTAAAATAGATTCATTATATGCTATTTATCATGAGTTATTACATTTAGCTTCTACAGTTGAAAATGCTCCTGAATATTCAGTATTTGAAGAAGGTTATACTCAGTTATTGGAAGAAAGATATTTTAATAAATTAAAGAAATATAGAGGTTCCATATATCCATTTGAAGTAGAAATAATGAAAAATATAGAGTTAATATTAGGTAGAGATTACTTAGAAACTATGTTTTTTAATGGTGAACTAAAAGATGCAGTTAATAGTTTATCAAAGTATACGAGTTTAGAAAATATAGATAAACTTATTCAAAATATGAATATAATTTATGATATTGAAAACAACGATTTAATAATTAAAAAAAGGAAAGAATTTCAAATCGCTTTAAACAATATTTTTGGTATATTGTTTGACAGCTTAAAAGAAAAATTAAATGATATTCCAAATTTTCAAGATAGAGTTAATCTTATTTTACAAGGTTCTTGGAATAAATATCTTAGAGTAAAAAATGGAGATTTTTATATTGATTTTAATTTTATGGATGATGATATAACTAAAGAATTTACTAAACTAGGGTATAGTAGATATTTACATAAATAGACTATATATAAAAGGAAAGATTAAAATTCTTTCCTTTTATTCTAAAATCTTTTTAATTTTATCATTAATATTTTTTAAATTAATTTCATTTTTATTATCCTGTGGGTTATAATATCTTTTATTTTTTAAATTATCTGGTAAATATTGCTGTTTTACAATATGATTTTTAAAATTATGAGCATATTTATAGTCTGGTGAAGTAGTTTTTATATGGTTTGGTACATTACCAGTATTGCCTTTCCTTATATCATTTAATGCTTCATCTATAGCCATAATCGCACTATTGGATTTAGGAGATAAAGCCATTTCTATTACAGTTTTAGAAAGAGGAATTCTAGCTTCCGGAAGACCAAGTCTTTCACAAGCGTTAATACAAGCTTCTACTTTTAAACACATACTTGGATTTGCAAGTCCAATATCTTCATAAGCAATAACACTCATTCTTCTAAATATTATTTCTAAATCTCCAGCCTCAATTAATCTAGCAAGATAATGCAGTGCGGCATCAACATCGGATCCTCTTATACTTTTTTGAAATGCGCTTATTACATCGTAGTAACCATCTTCGTTTTTGTCGTGAAATAAATTAGGTTTATTACTTATACTTTTTAAAACATCAAGTGTAACAATTTTATCAGAAGAATAATATGCAATTTCTAATAGGTTATAAGCATATCTTAAGTCACCACTGGAAATATTAGAAATATACTCAATACATTCTTCATCAATTACTATATCATCTAAAACTTTAATAGCTCTATTTAATGCTTCGTTTATGTCACTTTTAGTTAACTCTTTTAATTCAAATATTTGACATCTAGAACGAATTGCAGGATTTATAGAATGATATGGATTAGATGTTGTCATTCCTATTAAAATAATAAGACCACTTTCTAAATAAGGTAATAATAAATCTTGCTTATCTTTATTTAATCTATGAATTTCATCCATTATTACTACTAGTTCACCGTACATTTTTGCTTCTTCTACAACTACATCAAAATCTTTTTTATTATTTATAACTGCATTTAACATCCTATATTTTAAATTCAATTCTTCTGCAATAGCAGTAGCGATAGTTGTTTTTCCAATTCCAGGTTTACCATAAAGTATCATAGAAAATATTTTTTTATTTTTAATTAGGTTGGTTAATACCTTGTTTTCTCCTATTAAATGCTTTTGTCCTATAACTTCTTCTAGTTTCTTAGGTCTCATTTTAATTGCTAATGGTTCCATAATATCACCTAACAATATTTTATCATATTATTAAAAAAAGTGTTATAATAAGTATGGTGGTAACATGAACAATATAATAAATTTAATCAATGATAATATAAATATAGACCATATTTTAAAAAATAAGATTATAGAATGTGTAATGCTTATAGTAGAAAAATATCTCAAAGCTATAATAATTTATATAATAATTTAAAGACAATTATTATAAGATATCCAACTGAAGAAGAAAGTAAAAGATTAGCGTCAATTAATGTTGATTGCTCATATAATTTTCAAAAAAATGAATTATTGATTTCAAAAGAAGCATCTAAAAGTGAAAATTATAGATATATAATAGTTAATGAATTATTACATGTATCATCATTCGATGAAGAACATTTTGGATTTAAACTATCAGATTCAATTACGGGAACTTCATTAAACGAAGGTATGACAGAATTTTTAACAATGCAAGTTTTTAAAGATATATCTAAGTGCATGAAAATATATATAAATGATTTAAATAATATATTACTTATGAGTACAATTATTCCATTAGAAAAATTAGTAAATATGTATTTTTATGATGGATTTACATCTTTACACAAAGAATATATAGATATAATAGGCTTAGATAATAATTTCGGTATGCTGATAGATTTTATGGATCAAGATCATATAGAAAGGGTTAAAAATAATAATTTTAATAATCAATATAAAGATAATTATATAATACATTTTTTACAAGATATAAAAAAGCTTAAATTTGATAGCTTAGATACAACTACAAATGTTATAACAATTTTTATTAACTTTATTAAATCACAATATCCTAATAAAAATATACCGATTAATGTTAAAAATGAACTAGAGTCAACAATAAGTTTGCTACTTAGTAATTTTAGTAATAGAAAGGATTAATAAATGAATAATTTAAATGAGTTAGTTGATGAATTTTTAAGATATTTATTAATTGATAAAGGGTATAGTAATAATACCATACTTTCTTATAAGCAAGATTTAGAAAAATTTTTAATGTATAATAAAAATAAAACAATAGATAATATAAGTAATGAAGATTTAAAAAAATATGTTAAGTATTTGAACAGTGAAAATTTAAATGAAAAATCTATATCCAGAAACATATCTTGTTTAAAAAGTTTTTATAAGTTTTTAATAATTGAAAAATACATAATTACTAATCCTAGTGATTCGCTTTTTATTCCCAAAACCAAAAGAAGTTTACCTAATATACTTAGTGAAGAAGATATTTTAAATTTATTAGATATAGAATTAAATGATAATTTTAGTTATAGAAATAAAGCTATGCTAGAGTTAATGTATTCAACTGGACTTCGAGTTAGTGAATTAGTTAATTTAAAACTTCAAGATATAGATTTAAATGAAGACTTAATAAGAACAATTGGAAAAGGAGATAAAGAAAGAATAATTCCAATTGGGGATTATGCAAAGGAATACTTAGAAAAATATATTTATGAATATAGAGGAAGTATGCTTAAAGGTAGTTCAAAAGAATATTTATTTTTAAATAATCATGGAAATAAAATGACAAGACAAGGATTTTTTAAAATAATTAAAAAAATAGCTAAAGAAAAGGGAATAAATAAAGAATTATCACCGCATACAATTAGACATTCATTCGCAAGTCATCTGTTAAAACACGGTGCTGATTTGAGAACTATACAAGAATTATTGGGGCATTCTGATATATCAACTACACAAATTTATACGCATATAACTGATGAAGAATTAAAGAAAAATTATGAAAATTTTCACCCACATGGAGAATAATTTATCTATATTTTATGGTTAAAATTTGATATAATATGTATAAGAATAGGAAGGATGAGTTATATATGAGATTTAATAGAATTTTTTTAATAGTGCTAGATTCACTTGGAGTAGGTGAGGCAATAGATGCCTCAAAATTCAATGATGTAGGGGCAAATACTTTAGGTCATATCTTAAAATATAATCCAATTGATTATCCTAATTTAGAAAAAATGGGTTTTTTAAATTTAGTAGATTATAAAAATATAGATAAAACTGATTCTTATTATACAAAAGCACATCCAAAAGCTAATGGAAAAGATACATTAACAGGACACTTAGAAATGATGGGAATTAGGACATTAATTCCGTTTAAAACATTTACTGAACATGGATTTCCAAAAGAATTAATTGAGGAATTAGAAAAACGAACAGGAAGAAAAGTAATTGGTAATTGTAGTGCGAGTGGTACAGAAATAATAAAAGAACTTGGCGAAGAACAGATGAAAACAGGTAATTTAATTGTATATACATCTGCTGATTCGGTACTACAAATAGCTGCTCATGAAAAAATTATACCACTTGAAGAACTATACAATATTTGTAAAATTGCAAGGGAATTAACATTAAGGGATGAATGGAAAGTAGGAAGAATAATAGCTAGACCATATATAGGTAAAAAAGGAAATTTTACTAGAACTGCAAATAGACACGATTATGCATTGAATCCATCTAAAGATACAGTTTTAGATAATTTAAAAAATAATGGATATTCTGTTATTTCAATAGGAAAAATAAGTGATATATTTAATAATTGCGGGATAACTGAAAGCAATAAAACTAAAGATAATTTGGATGGTATTCATAAAATATTAGAAACTATAAAAAAAGATTTTGAAGGACTTTGTTTTGCAAATCTTAATGATTTTGATTCAAAATATGGACATAGAAGAGATATTAAGGGATATGCTGAAGCAATAAAAGAGTTTGATAATTATTTACCTGAAATAAAAGAAAATCTAAAAGATGATGACTTGCTTATGATTGTTGCAGATCACGGTAATGATCCTTCATTTAGAGGAACTGATCATACTAGAGAAAATATACCAGTTTTAGTATATTCAAAAAAATTTAAAGATCCAAAACACTTAAAAGAATTAGATTGTTTCACAGATATAGGAGCTACTATTGCTGATAATTTTAGTGTCAATATGCCAGAAATAGGAAAAAGCTTTTTAGGGAAGTTAAAATAATGGATTATGATACTTTTATAGAAAGATTATATAATTTACAAGATTTAAAATATAAAGAATTTCATTCAAAACTCATAAATACAAATTCGTTAATCGGTGTTAGAACGCCTGAGCTAAAAAAAATAGCAAAAGAAATCTCTAAAGGAGATTATGAAGAATTTTTTAAAAATAATACTCATAAATTTTATGAAGAAAATTTGGTTCATGGATTTGTTCTTGGATATTTAAAAGTAGATTTTAATGATTTAAAAAAATATATAGATGATTTTTTACCATATATAGATAATTGGGCAGTGTGTGATATGACTGCAAGTAATTTAAAAATATTTAATAAAAGTGACTTAAAACAAATTTGTTTTAATGAAATAAAGAAATACATATATGATTGCAATCCTTGGATAAATAGATTTGGTTATGTATTATTATTAGATTATTTTATACAAGAAGATTATATAGATGAAATATATAAACTATGTGAAAATTATAAGGACGAATATTATGTTAAGATGTCAATTGCTTGGTTATTATCTATTTGTTATATAAAATTTAAAGAAAAAACATTAAATTTTATAAAGCAAAACAAATTGGATGCTTGGACGCATAATAAGACAATTCAAAAAATTATTGAATCGAATAGGGTAAGTAAATACGAAAAACAATTATTGAAAGGATTTAAGAGAAAATGAAATATATGGTTATTTCTGATATACATGACGATATTAATAATTTAAATAAGGTTCTTTCAATATATACAAAAGAATACTGTAATAAATTACTTGTATTAGGAGATTTATTTAATTATGGATTTGATATAAATAGGGAAGACATTGTTAATAGATTAAACCTTATGGCTGATAATATAGTTGCAGTGAGGGGAAATTGTGATAATAATATTGTTGGAATAATGTTTGATATGCCATATATAAGTAATGTAATTATAAATAATAAAAATATTTTATTAACTCACGGTCATTTATACGACGATTATTACCTTTTGGGAAGAGATGCTGATATAATACTTACTGGACATTCACATGTATCTAGTTTTAAAGAGATCAATAACAGGTATTTAATTAATCCGGGTTCTATATCTAAATCAAGAAATGGTGAAAATAGTTTTGTCATAATAGATGAAAATAAAATAAGTATAAGGAATTTGGATAATCAAATACTAGAGGAATATAATTTTAACAAATAGTTAATACATTAAAAATAAGTATATTTCATACAATTAATTGGTGATATTATGTCAGATAATGGATATGCATTTTTACTTTCAACTATGGCTGGTATTTCCACATTAATAGGATTTCTATTTATATATATTAAAAAAGATAGAAATAGTATGATAAGTAAAGCCTTAGGCTTTGCAAGTGGTGTAATGCTAACTATATCAATAATTGATTTGATACCCAATTCATTTTTATTGATAATTAAATCATATTCTAGAATATATACTTTATTTTTTATTTTAATGGGGTTTTTAATAGGAATAATACTTTCTGGTATAATTGATAAAAGAGTAGGGAAGTCTTCTGAAAATGGCTTAAAACTGTATAAATTAGGCATAATTGCAATGTTAATAATAATGTTACACAATATACCAGAAGGAATTGCAACATTTATAACTACAACAAGTAATATAAAATTAGGTATTATTCTTACTATTGCAATAGCACTACATAATATACCAGAAGGAATTTCTATTAGTATTCCTATATATTATTCAACAAATAGTAAAATTAAAGCATTTCTTTATACATTAATATCTGGTATGTCAGAACCTCTAGGTGCATTGATATCATATTTGTTTTTATCTAAATTTGTAAATGATATTATATTAGGTATTATTTACTCAATTATAGCAGGTATGATGATAAATATAGCTATTAATGAATTATATAAAGAAGCAATTAAATATAATAAAAAAAATACAACTACATATTTTTTAATAGGTTCATTTATAATGATATTAAATCATATATTGTTTGGTTAAAGTAACAAAAAAGAGACATAAATCGTCTCTTTTATTGTGGGTTATTTACAATCTATATCAGAATTTGATCTAGAATTATTTGATTTAGAACTAGAAGATGTATTAGTATTATTATTATTCATACTATTACTTTTATTCATATTAGATTCTTTTTTATTCTTTCTCATTTAAATCACCCAATAATATTATTTACTAAAAAATAAAATATATACAAATATTTATAATTCTTTTCTTTTTCTAAGAAGTTAACATAATATATATTGTCGGATATTACTTTTTTGCTAAATAAATAAATAATTTATCACTAAATGTTTCTATGCATTTATGTATTTTATATGTATCATTTATAATATACTTATATATTAATTATGTAACTATAAGAATTATATCATAAATTTTATAAAAAATTTTTAAAAATTATTTTTGTATTAATTCTTTTTCATTACATTTATATATTACATCTCATTAATTTTAAGAAATCGAAAATTTATTTTATGATTAATTGTCCATTTTAAATTTAAAAAATTAAATTATTTAAATTATATTACTCCCCTATTATATAGATTAAAGTAGGGGAAGTTAATAAAAAAAAGAACTTATTGTTCATCAATTTTTTTAAAAGCAGTTTTTCTAGATTGTATTTCTGCTATTTTTTCAAAAACTTCTGTTGCATTATTTTCATTAATTTCTGTATATCCAAGTTCTTTTAAAGCTTGAACTTTAATATTATTAAGTTCCATAGTACGACTTAATTTATCTTCAATTTTCTGTTCAATTTGATTAACAAATCTTCTATGTGATTCAGAAAGTTTACTTTTGGAGGCTTTACCACTTCTATATAAAACCATTGCAGAGAACATAACACTTTCAAAAATAAATTGAGCATCTTCCTCAAATACAAATTCCATTGGTTTTTCAAATCCAGTTTCTTTTGCAACATACGCAAGTATATAGCGTAATTCTTTAGTATTATTCATGGCCTGAAGATAATGATATAAGTAATTAACTATACTTACACCTTCTTTTCCATTATCCTCTAAATATTCTTTTACTAAGTCCATAACACCAATAAATAATTCTTGATTTTTTTCACTTATACCGTTTAATAAATCACTGCCTACCCTATTATTATCTTCTTTTTTATTTTCACACAAACTATTTAATTTTAATTCTACTTCAGCAATATAATCAGTGTCTACTTTTATTTTATCAAGTTCATTTGAATTTTTAACTCCTAGCAAATTAAGTAATAATACTTTTTTGTCTTTAGGCCATTTATTAATATCTCCTAATTCTAAATAATTATAAATCATTTGTCTAGACACACCTAAAAATTTTGCTAGTTTTACCTTAGAAATACCAAGTTCATGCATTAGTTCTGATATTCTATTATTCATTTTGTACCCTCCTAATATAATTTTATCACAATATTTACATTTGTCAAGTGTAAAGGAGAGGTAAAATAATTATATTAATATCTTAATAATATTTTTTAATAAAAATGGAACTACTAATGATTCATATACGCTGCTTACGCTTATTAATACTATAAAAAATATTATAATATATAAATATTTATCAAAATATTGTCTCATATTAACATCTCTTTTTTTAATAATATTTTTAATCATATTTATTGATAATTTGAGAGTAAATGCGGTTATAAGAGATATTAGTAAAATATTTATAATTAAATGTGGAAATATATAAATAATACTTAATATCATTCCTTTTAATTTATATGTAAGTACAAAAGAAGATAAACTGAAACCTATTATAAATGATTTATAAAATAATATTAATATATTAAATGGAGCCAAAAAATATGTGAATCCTAATATTGATATTATAATAATTATAGAATAATTTATTATTAATGTGTTTTTTAGTGTTCCAAAGTAATCAAATTTATTTACTTTTAATGATTCAATAAATGATTTTATATACTCTATTACTAATGACTTATCTGTACTGTTTAAAATAACTATAAAAAATGCGCCTGTTATTATACCAAGTATTACTAATATTAAACAAAAAAATACATATCTTTTATCAAATCTTACATTATTTATTAGTTTGTCCATTATTTTTTTCATAAATAGTTCATTCCTCCAATTTTGGTTATCACCTACTTAATATTATTATCTAATTTTATTTTTATTCCATTTTTTATTAAAATATATTATAATATTCTTGAGGTGTTATTCATGGAATCAAAAATTCAAAAAATAATTATAATAATAGTAATACTTGCTATGGTAGCAAGTGGTATATTAGCAATTTTTGCATAAAAATAATCAACTTTTGGTTGATTATTTTTCTTTTAATAAATCTCTTATTTCTTCAAGTGTTTTTAATTCTTCACTTTTAACTGGTTTAGGTGGCTCTTCTTCTTTTTTATGAATTATTTTATTAAATACCTTTATTGCAAGAAATATACAAAAAGCAACTATTAGAAAGTCAACTATATTTTGAATAAAAACACCATATTCTAATTTAGCTGAACCAATCTTAATATTCAAATTAGTAAAATCAATACCTCCAATAATAATACCTACAAGTGGCATTATTATATCATCAACTAATGATGAAACAATTTTGCCAAAGGCACTACCAATTACAACACCTACAGCTAGATCTACTACATTACCTTTAGAAATAAATTTTTTAAACTCCTTAATCATAAACTCCTCCTAACAATATTATATCATAAACAAAAACTAACTAATTTTTTAAATAATATTCTAATATGTATTTATCTCTTAATACAATAAATTTGCTATGATATAAATTTTCATATTCAGAAGCTTTTAAATTATTTATACAGTCAGTTATTAATTTTAAAGCTTCATTTTTATCTAGCCATAAAAGTCTTGCTCCTTCATCCTTTTCTTTTTGTGTTAAATTTAGTGAATTATTGTTTTCTAAAACTTTTGCAACGAACAAATACGATATTTGTTTAAAATTATCTAGACTTTTATGTTCCTCTATTGTCCCTAACTCTTTTATTATTTCAACTTTACATCCTGTCTCTTCAAGTGCCTCTCTAATAAAAGCTGCTTGTGGAGTTTCTCCTGGATCGATACCTCCACCAGGCAATTTATATTCATTTTTATTTGTTTTATTAAAAATCGCAATTTTTCCATCTTCTCTTATAATTATACCTCTAGCTCCCTTTCTTATTCTAGGGTTATTAAATTCTATTGATTTTAAGCCGAAATCTTCATCTTTAATAATTTTTATACAACTCATAGTGCCCTCCAATAATAGTTAATATTATATACCTAGATACTTATAGACTATATTTATAATCTTATTATATTCATTTAATAATTCATCATAATGTTGTATTACATAATCAATGTTATTTTCTTTTGACTTTATTTCATGATTATAAGATAATTCCGCTAATTTTTTAAATCCTAAGTATTTACTGTCACTTTTCATAGTATGTACATCTATTGTATAAGCTTTCATATTTTTATCTTTTTTATTTTTTTCCATTCTTAATATTCTAGTTTTTGCTTCTTCAATAAATGTTTTCAAGGTATTATTATATGTTTCAATATCACCAAGTAATTCCAGTGATGCATCTACATCTATATCATTTTCTTTTAAATAATCTATACTATTTTTAAATTTATCGTTCATACTTTTTTCATTCATATCAGCTAATTTTTTATCAAATTTTTTTATATCCTCGTCAGTAGTTATTATAACCTTATGTTTATTTTCTTCATTATTATTATTTAATAATTCTTCCATAATTCTTATTAATTCAGCTTCTTTTATTGGTTTAGATAAATAATTATTAAATCCTACTTCTATATATTTATTCGAATTACCTTTTATCGCATCAGCAGTAAGAGCAATTATAGGTGTATTAAAATTTTCAATTTGTCTTAATTTCTTTAGTGTTTCTACTCCACTCATTTCAGGCATCATTATATCCATAAATATAATATCATATCTTTCATTATTTATAATTTTATCAATACATTCTCTACCACTATTTACTGATTCAATATCTAGATTGAATTTTTTTAATATTTTAGTTGCAACTTTAATATTTAAGTTATTATCATCTACTACTAATACTTTTCTACCTTTATAATCTTTATTTTTTTGCACTTCATTTTCTTCATTTAATAATTTGTTAGAATTAGATATTTTTTGAGATAAAAATACTGTAAATGTAGAACCTTTTCCATATGTTGATTGAACCAATATTTTACCACCCATTAATTCTACAAGTGATTTAGTAATAGCAAGCCCAAGACCAGTTCCTTCTATTGTAGTATTCATATCTTCCTCTAGTCTATTAAATTTAGTGAACAAATTATCCATTTGCGTATTTTTTATTCCTCTACCTGTATCACTTACATCAATTTTTAACTTGCATTTATCTTTTTCATTAACACATTTAACATTAAATTCTACATAACCATTTTCAGTATATTTAATCGCATTAGTTAAAAGATTAAGTATTATTTGTTGTACCTTCACACAATCCCCGTATAATACATCTGGTAAATTTTCGTCAAATTTACATTTAAAATCTAGTCGTTTTTCTTTTTCAGAAATTTTCATTTTAGCTAACATTGATAAATTTTTAAATAATTCAATTGGTCTATATTCACTTTCCTCTAATTCCACTTTATTTGCTTCTATTTTGCCTATGTCTAATATTCCGTTTACTATTTCAAGTAAATTATTTGATGCAATAATTACATCTTTTGCATCTTCGTGTATTTCATTTAAGTCATCACTATTTTTAATTACTTCTGATAATCCAACTATTGCATTTAAAGGGGTTCTTATTTCATGTGACATACTACTTAAAAAATCTGTTTTAGCTCTATTTGCTTTTTCTGCTTGAATTTTTGCAAGTTCTAATTCATTTATCATTTTTACATCTGGATTTTCTATTGTATGATACATTATTAATGTTATAAAACTCATTATAAAAGATAATAATACTAATTCAGGTTTAATAATTCTAATAAGTATCATTGTAACTATTAAAAGTAATAATGATGCAATAGGGGCATATTTCTTCTTTGATACATTCTTATATATACCAATAAAAACAAAGATTATCGTTAACAATAAATATGCCATAACTGAGGTAAATAAAATATTATAACTTATACCATATGAATTCATAACACCATTTTCATTTATTATAACTATGTTTGTAAATAGTATTAATATATATATTATGATATTTATTATACCCGTAATCATTATAATTTTTTTGTTTTTAAAAGCCAACATATATGCATATAAAAATAATAACCATATCCAACTTAAAATTAATATATAATCTATTTTATCTAATATATTTAGTACTAATATTGAACCATTAATGAGTGCAAAAGAAACAATACTACAAGCAAATATAGATTCTAATAAATTTATAATAATAAGCCATTTATAAATTCTTGTTTCAATATTATTTACCCTTTTCTTACTAAAAAATAAAATTATCAATAAAATTATTATCAACAATGCACTTGCTGGAAAATATATATTTGATATACCATCCATAAAATCACTACCTTATGAAATAATTATACTATAAGTATAGAAAAAAGAAAAGATTTATTTGTTTCTTTTCTTCACATATTTTTTTTGATAATCTAATTGTTGCTTTGCCAAAAAAGCATTATTTACATTTATATCTAAATCTTTTAAACATTCAAATACATTCTTTTCATCTTGTATATTTTTAGGCTTGAAAACCCTATCATAAAATTCCTCAAGAGTAAAGTTAGGCCATTCTTTTAATCTTTCATTTATGAATTTATCAAATTCGTCCTTATCTAATTGTGATCTTACATTCGGAGATACGCTTTCCCAAATATCCCATTTAAGAGTTGCCATAACATCTCTTAAATCACTTATAGCTTTTATTTTTTCATCTTCACTATATTTAGAAGCATCAAAATTTTTACCAACTGTTGCAATAAATGTTTTATCATATTGTTCTATTCCTATTGGTACTATCACTGCATCAGATTTTTGAGCAACCTCTATTATTCCAAATGGACACTGTAATACTGGTAAATTTGGAGATAAATTCCAAGTACCTTCTGGAAAATACATAATATTTCCACCAAGTTTTAAAGTTTGAATCATCTTTTCTTTTGACCTTTTTCTATCTTCTTTATCGTCTTCTCTTAAATATATTACACCATTCAAACCCAAAAATTTTTCTTCAAGAGTACCTTTTATATTTTCAAAATCACCTGATAATAAATAGTAATGTTCTTTTATAACCTCAGATATTATTTCAATATCAAATTTTCCAATATGAGTTATACAAAAAATTTTTGGTCTATTTGTTTTTTCAATTTTACCATTTAATGTTTCGATTTTAAATTTATTTCCCCTATTTCTTAATTTAATAACATTTAACAAAATAGGATGTATTAATTTTCTTTGTTTAAGAGTTAATTTTCCTAATAAGGAATTATCATATTTTTCTCTAGCAGCATAATATTCATTTATGTCATTTAAATTTGTATTTTTCATAAACCCTCCTTTTTTTATTAATGTAATTATTACACTATCATGTTAATTTTTAACATTTAATATATAATAATCATTAACAACTACATTATACCATTTGTATATTTAATTGTAAATTATTTTTTTATAATAAATTTTAACAAAATCATATCATAAAATAAGAATAACAACTGAACAAAAGTCAAAATAAATTTTGACCTAAATGCCATCACTGGCATTTTTTTCTACTTCATAAAGACTTAGTCTTTCCATAGACCAATTTCGGATAGTCGCTACCCTACTATATTTTT
>CANQFF010000003.1 GCA_947598345.1 uncultured Bacilli bacterium | reverse complement strand
GATGAAATCAAAAGAAAACAACTCTGATTATATTTTAGAACACTATAGTGAGTTATTAAATGAATATAATAGGATTGTAAACATTATTAATAAATATTTAGGGTTATAATTATATGAATAGTGAAATAAAATTAGTAAAATTAAATGATTGTGATACTAAAGAATTATATGATATGTATCAAAATATACCTAAAAAGGAATTAGGGACCATAAATAAATTAAATGGTTTAGATTTTAAAACCTTTGAAAAAATTTTAAAAGATTATATAAATGAAGAAAAAGTTATAAATAAACAGTTAAATACAACTGTAAGTAGATATATTTTGTTTGTTAATAGTAAACCAATTGGAGAAATAGGTATTAGAACAACTATGAACGATTATTGGATAAATTATGGGAGTCAGATATTTTATAAAATAAGAAAGGATTATAGGGGTAAAGGTTATGGGAATATTATTCTTAATTTAGGATTAAAAAAAGCAAAAGAACTTGGTTTTGATAAAATTAGGGTTAATTGTGATAATAATAATATCCCATCTAAAAAAGCTATTATAAAAAATGGTGGAATAGTTGATATTGAAAATTATGCAACAAGCGAAGGTATAAGTTCAAGTTATATTATATATTTAGATAATAATAATTTATGATTGGTGGTGATTTAATTGAAAAATAAAAATATAATTATTATAGTTTTAATTGTTATTGTAGTTCTATTATCTTTTATGTGTTTATTTTTATATTTAAAAAATGAATATAATGATGAATTTAATGATGATAGATATGAAAATAATAATCATATAGAAAATAATCAAAATGGTAGTACTACACCAGAAAATAAAAATTATATATCTAGTGACTCAGCGTTACAAATCGCACTTGATAGTTTAAAAATTAATAAAACTGATATTCATGATTATGGCGTAGAACTAGAAAATAAATATGGTACTGCAGTTTATGAAATAGACTTTAAATACGACTACTATGAATATGAATTTTATATAGATGCTACAACTGGTGACATTTTACATTCATTTAAAGAATGGGATTAATTATTGTTTTTTATGAACTTAATTTGATATAATAATATAGGAGGAGAGAAAAATGGAAAAAGCTAAGGTTTATTTTACTAGGCAAATAACACCAGAAAATGTTATTAATGTGTTTAAAAAATTGAATAAGGATTTGGATGGTAAAGTTGCAGTTAAAGTTCATTCAGGTGAAAGAGGAAATCAAAATTATTTAAAGCCTGAGTTTATGAAACCAATAATTGAATATGTTAATGGTACAGTAGTTGAGTGTAATACAGCATATGATGGTGCGAGGGATACAACAGAAAAACATAAACAGTTAATGGAAGAACACGAATGGAGTAAATATTTTAATGTAGATATAATGGATAGCGAAAGTGATATGATTCTTGAAATACCAAATGGTAAAGTCATAAAGAAAAATTATGTTGGTAAAAATTTGAGTAATTATGATTCAATGTTAGTTTTATCACATTTTAAAGGACATCCTATGGGTGGTTATGGAGGAGCTTTAAAACAACTATCTATCGGTGTTGCTTCTTCACATGGAAAAAGATATATTCACTGTTGTGGAAATGATGGAACTTTTGAAGATATGTTTCAACAAGATCAAAATAGTTTCTTAGAGTCTATGGCGGATGCTGCATCTAGTGTTGTAGAATATTTTGATGGTAATATAGCATATATCAATGTAATGTGTAATATGTCTGTAGACTGTGATTGTTGCAATGTTGCTGAAGATCCTTGTATGGAAGATATAGGTATCCTAGCTAGTTTAGATCCTATTGCAATCGATCAAGCATGTATTGATTTAGTAAAATCTTCTAATGATCCAGGAAAAGATCATTTATTAGAAAGAATTAATTCTAGAAATGGACTTCATACAATTGATGCCGCCTGTGATTTAGGTTTTGGTACAAAGGAATATGAATTAATAGAAATATAATAATTATTCACTATGTTTAGTGAATTTTTTTTGTATTAATTATATATATGTTGTATAATAATATAAAGTAGAAAAGAGGTAATATATGTTTGATTTTAAAAATAAAGTTGTAATAGTTACTGGTGGAACTAGAGGTATAGGCTTGGAAATAGTTAAAATCTTTAGTGAAAATGGAGCTAAAGTAGTTTTATTTGGTTCTAGAAAAGAAACTGTTGATAAAGCTTTGAAAGTTCTAGAAGATGAAGGATTAAAGGTCAAAGGATATTATCCAAATTTAATGGATTTTAATAGTGTTGATGAAGTTATTAAGAAAATTTATGATGAATATGGTCGTATTGATGTACTTGTGAATAATGCAGGTATATCTGCAAATAAAAAAATAGAAGATACGACACAAAAAGATTTTGAAGATATTATGAATTTAAATGTAAATGCCATATTTAATACATCAAAATCAGTAGTTCCATATATGAAGAGACAAAAATTTGGAGTTATTTTAAATACAAGCTCAATGGTAAGTATTTATGGTCAACCATCTGGTGTTGGATATCCTGCAAGTAAATTTGCTGTAAATGGAATAACTAAATCTTTAGCTCGTGAGCTTTCACCATTTAATATAAGAGTAAATGCAGTTGCTCCTGGAATTATAAATACAGATATGATATCTTCACTTCCAAAAGAAATTATAGAACCTCTTATAAAGAAAATTCCATTAGGTAGAATAGGTGAACCAAGAGATGTAGCAAATGCATTCTTATTTTTAGCTAGTGATATGGCTAGTTACATAACAGGAGTTATATTACAAGTTGATGGTGCTGCTAGCAATTAAAAAAAATATAAGGAGATTTTAAATGTCACATATAGTATTATTAGTATTGTCTTTATTAATATATTTATTTTATAAGTTTATAAAAAAGGAATTGTATTCATTAGAAACATTAAAAAATATAATTTTAATATTAAGTTTAATAACATATCTATTTGTTTTCTTAGAAGGTGGATGGTACAGGTACCATATGTCTCAAATTAAAACAATTTTAATAATAGTTTCATTATCTATTCTTTTATATATTTATGGATTAATAGAAAATAAAGAAAAAGTTTATAATAATAACATTAAATATCACATAATTTTATATTTAATACTACTTATAAGTATTACTATGTTCATATATAGGGGAGATATAGATTTTGATTTTAGTAATTTTAAAAATTTTACTATATTCAATAATATAATTCCTTTTGATAGTATAAATAGATATATAACGCATCGAGTAACATTTAAAACTAGATTATATCATTTAGGTGGTAATTCAATAATGCTTATACCACTATCGTTTTTACTTATGCTTAAAGAAGGTAAATATAAGAAAATATTAAATCAATTAAAGATATTATTTCCAACTATATTTTTAATCGAACTACTACAAACTTATTCTGGTACTGGTTCTTTTGATATTGATGATATTATACTTAATATTGGTGGGTCTATTGTATTTACTTTTTTAATAACTAGATTTAATATAATAGATAAAATTAAAAAATTATTTTATAAAGATTTTAATTTAAATATTAAGTTAAAATATATTTTATTTGCTTCAACCCTTATAATACCTATTTATTTTTTAATAGATAGTATTATGATAACTATAAAATATTTATATATATAACCTTCCTAGTATAAATATCATATATTATTAACGGAGGGTGAAATTTTGAATTACGATTATAAATTTGGTAATAAATTTTATAATTACTATAATCCTTTGGGGATTCAAAGTACGGAATACCAAATACTTGCTCCTGAGCAATCCCAAATAGAACAACCAGGGCTTGAATATATTATGAATCCTAGGCCAATCTTTGATAATCCAAATTATATAGGTTCTGGTAAATTAAAAGACAAAGTAGCTATAATAACTGGTGGGGATAGCGGACTTGGTCGTGCTGCTGCTATAGCGTTTGTTAAAGAAGGAGCAAAAGTTGTTATACCTTATTATAATGAGCACATTGATGCTTATGAAACAAAGGAATATATTGAATCTTTAGGAGGAGAATGTTTATTATTATCAGGTGATATAACTGATAGAGATTTTTGTAAACAAATTGTAAACGAAACTTTAAGCAAATATGGAAAGATAAATATATTGGTTAATAATGCTGGTGTACAATATCAACAAGATTGTTTAGAAAATATTTGCGATGAACAATTCGATTGGACTATGAAAGTTAATGTATATGGCATGTTTTATTTGACAAAGGAAGTATTACCGTATTTAAATTCAGGGGATTCTATTATTAATTTATCTTCTGTTACTGCATTTTATGGAGATCCTCAATTAATAGATTATGTTACAACAAAAGGCGCAATTGTTGGGTTTACTAGGGCATTAGCTAGAAATTTAGCTTTAAAAAATATAAGAGTAAATGCTATCGCACCTGGATTTTTTTGGACACCATTACAACCAGCGTGTTGGGTAAAGGAAAAGATACCATCTTTAGGTGCTGATGCTGCAATGGCTAGAGGCGCTATGCCATATGAATTAGCTTCTACATTCGTATTTTTAGCTTCTGATGATTCTAGTTATATGACAGGTCAAGTTATACATAACAATGGTGGTCAAGTAATGGGATAGGCTAGTTAACTAGTCTTTTTTACATTTTTATTTAAATTAAATTATAAATTTATAACAATTTCCTATTTTTTTTTTACTTATTTTGGTATAATTGATATAGGTGTAAATATGCAAAATATATATAATGTTACTTTTGAAGAATTAGAAAAATATTTTATTGATAAAAATGATAAAAAATTTAAAGCAGTTCAGGTATTTGATTGGGTGTATAAAAAAAGAATAAAAAGTTTTGATGAAATGAGAAATGTTTCGAAGCAAACAATTAAAGATCTTAATGAAAATTTTTATTTTGAAAAGTTGTCAATAATAAAAAAACAGGAAGATACCGATGTAAAAAAATATTTATTTAACCTAAAAGATGATGAAAAAGTAGAAGCAGTTGTTATGTATCATGATTATGGAACTAGTATATGTATTTCAACTCAAGTAGGATGCAATATGGGATGTAAGTTTTGTGAAAGTGGCAGACTAAAAAAAGTTAGAAATTTAGAAGTATATGAAATGGTGACACAAATCCTTTTGGTTGAAGAAGATATTGGACAAAGAATTTCTCATATAGTTTTAATGGGAATAGGTGAACCATTTGATAACTATGATAATGTTATTAAATTTATAGATATAGTTAATTCTGGTAAAGGTTTAGATATAGGTTCAAGGCATATTACGGTTTCTACTTGTGGAATTGTTCCTAAAATAAAAGAATTTTCTAATTACGATAAACAAGTTAATTTAGCTATAAGTTTGCACGCACCAAATAATGAATTAAGAAATAGTATCATGAATATAAATAAAGTTTATAAAATAGAAGATATTATGGCTTCTGTAAAGGAATATATAGCTAAAACTAATAGAAGAGTAACATTTGAATATATATTACTTAAGGGTATAAATGATACAAAAAAATGTGCATTAGAACTATGTGATTTGTTAAAAGGGTTAAACTGCTATGTAAATTTAATACCTTACAATGAAACTAGTCATATAGAATATAAAAAAAGTGACAAAGAATCGATATTAAAGTTTTACGATATATTGAAAAAGAATAATATAGGTGTAACTATAAGAAGAGAATTTGGAAGTAAGGTTAATGCTGCCTGTGGACAACTTCGTTCACATTATGAGGAGGGATAGTATGGATTATTATTACATAACAGATCCAGGCAAGGTAAGAGAGAGAAATGAAGATAGTGTATGTATATGCGAAAATAATGCAGGAGAGAAATTGTTAATAGTAGCAGATGGAATGGGTGGTCATAAAGATGGAGAGATTGCTTCTTCAATCGCACTTGAATTAATATGTGATAGATTTAAAAATATCAGTAGTATTGGTAATCAAGAAGATGCTATTAATTGGATACAAGGTACTGTAAGTGAAGCAAATGTTGCAATTTTTAAGTATGTTACGGAACATCCAGAAAGCCTTGGTATGGGAACAACAATAGTATTATCTGTATTAACACCTTCATTTTTATTGATTGGAAATATCGGAGATTCATCAGGATATATATATAAAAATAAGAAATTACATAAAATAACAATTGATCATACTTTAGTTAACTTATTAGTTAAAAGTGGAGAATTAACAGAAGAAGAGGCAAAGAATCATCCTAAGAAGAATGTTCTTATGAAGGCACTTGGTTCTAGTACTAATGTAGAAATGGATATTTTTAATGTAGAACTAAATGTAGATGGTATATTTTTATGTAGTGATGGACTTACAAATATGCTAGATGATAATCAAATAGCCAAAGTATTAAATGAAAGTAGTACACTAAAAGAAAAATTGGAAAAGTTAGTGTTTAAAGCAAATAATCGCGGGGGTAATGATAATATATCAATAGCTTGTTTAATTAAGGAGGAAAATCATGGTAATTAAGGGAGAACTTATTGATAATCGTTATAGGATTATTAGATCTATTGGTGAAGGTGGAATGGCTAATGTCTATTTGGCTTGGGACACTATTTTAGAAAGAGAAGTAGCTGTAAAAATTTTAAGAGGGGATCTTGCTGATGATGAAAAATTTGTAAGAAGATTTCAAAGGGAAGCTAATTCTGCAAGTACACTTAGACATCCTAACATAGTTGAAATGTATGATGTTGGTGAAGATAATGGTAAATATTTTATTGTAATGGAATATGTAGATGGTAAAACTTTAAAAAGTTTAATAAAGAAGCGAGGAGCTTTAAATTTAAATGAAGCCTTGGACATAATGTTACAATTAACAAGTGGAATAGCATGTGCACACGACAGTTACATCATTCATAGAGATATAAAGCCACAAAATGTTATGATTTTGGAAGACGGAAGAGTTAAAATAACTGACTTTGGTATCGCTATGGCTATAAATAGTAATGAACTTACACAAACAAATTCTGTAATGGGAAGTGTACATTATTTACCTCCAGAACAGGCAAGTGGTAGTGGCTCTACTATTAAAAGTGATATATATTCACTTGGAATATTAATGTATGAATTATTAACTGGTAAACTTCCTTTTAAAGGTGAAAATGCTGTTGAAATAGCTATAAAACATATGAAAGATCCAATTCCAAGCGTATGTGAAATTAATTCTTCAATACCTCAAAGTGTTGAAAATATTATTTTAAAAGCTTGCGCTAAAAATCCTAAAAATAGATATGATTCTGTATCAGAGATGCATGAGGATTTAAAAACTTGTTTAGATCCATTAAGATTCGAAGAAAAAAGACTAGTTTATAAATATCCTGAACATAATATAGAAGATACTAAAACTATTACTAAACTAGAATCGAGAGAAATAAAAAATAAATTAGGAGAAGATGATGTAAGCGACAAATCAGATAAAAAAATAAATATTGCTTTAAAAATTGTTGGTGTTGTTTGCGTAAGTATTGTATTTATTGGACTTATATTCATACTTATATTTAGTTCTAATAAGACTAAAAATGTTTCTGTGCCAGATGGATTAGAGGGTTTAAGTGAAAAGAAGGCTTGTAAAAAAATAGAGGATGCTGGTTTAATATGTTCCGTTAAATATGCTTATGATAAAGAATATGAAGAGGATATTGTTATGAAAGTTAGCCCTAGACCACAGTCAAAAATAAAAGAGGGAAATACTGTAACAATTACAGTTTCATCATATGAGGATACTATTGAAGTTGATAATTATGTTGGTAAAAAACTAGACATTGTTAAAGCTGAGCTTGAAGGTATGGGAATAAGAGTAGTTGCAACACCTCAAAAATATACAAAAGAAGATAAAAAAGAAGAAAATACAATAGTCGCACAAAGTGTAAAAAAGGGTGAAAGATTGCAAAAACAAAGTGGTGTTATTGAATTAACATATGTAACTCTTGTAACTGTATATCCTGATTTTACAGATGGAACATATACTAGAGATTCTATTCAACAGTTTTGCGATGATAATGGAATTAAATGTGAATTTATAGTGGAAGAAGATAATAATTATAACGAAGGAGATATAATGCTTCAGTCTAGAGCGATTGGCGATGAAGTTAAGTCAGGGACTACACTTAAAATAACAATTGCTACTAATACAAAGCCACAAACTCCAGATGTTAATGGAGAAGATGGAGAAGATAATTAGTAATGCTAGGGAAGATTGTTAAGCAAATAAGTAATGATTATACAGTTAAAGTCGATAATAACTTATATGTATGTAAAGCAAGAGGGAAGTTCAGAAATATGTCACTTACTCCTTTAGTTGGTGATAATGTTAAGATAGATGAAAAAAACAATTATATACTTGAAATTTTAGAAAGAAAAAATGAACTAGACAGACCAGCTATAGCTAATATAGATCAAGTAGTAATTGTAACCAGTGTTAAAATACCTGATTTCTCTTCAAATTTATTAGATAAATTATTAAATATTGTTGAATTCAACAATATAAAACCTATAATATGTTTTACTAAGTTAGATTTACTTGATTCAAAAGAATTAGATCAAATAAGAGATATCCAAAAGTATTATAAATCAATAGGTTATGATGTTTATGATAATACTGATCAAAATTTTAAGGATATATTTAAAAATAAAATAACTGTATTTGCTGGTCAAAGTGGAGCTGGAAAAAGTTCATTATTAAATAGGTTAGATAGCAGTTTAGATATAAAAGTAGGAGAAGTTTCAATAGCTTTAGGACGAGGTAGACATACGACTAGACATACCGAATTAATTGAAGTATTAGGCGGTTTAATAGCTGATACTCCTGGTTTTTCTTCAATAAATTTTAGTGGTATGACAAAAGAAGATATAAGAGATAACTTTATTGAATTTAATAAATATAGAGATTTATGTGAATATAAAGATTGTATGCATGTTAATGAAACTAATTGTGGTATAAAATCCAAAGTCGAAGATAAAGTTATATTAAAAAGTAGATACGAGAATTACTTAAAATTTATAGAAAAAGGTGGAATATGAAAAAATTAATAGCAGCATCATTTTTGGATATTAGAGATCCAAAGTGTGAAGAGGTTACTAAATTAGACAAATTAGATGTAGATTATATACATTTGGATGTAATGGATGGTATATTTGTAGAAAATAAAACTTATACATATGACGAATTTTGTGATATAGTTAAGTATACAACTAAACCTAAAGATGTTCATTTAATGGTAAGTGATGTTAAAAAGTATATAGATCAGTTTATTAATTTAAAACCTGAGTTTATAACTTTTCATTACGAAGCAGCTAGTGAAGTTAGTAGTGTTATTAATTATATAAAGGAAAGAAATGTGAAAGTGGGTATATCTATAAAGCCTTCTACAGATGTATCTGAAATAATTAGATATTTAGGTTCTATTGATCTAGTTTTAGTTATGAGTGTTGAACCGGGTAAAGGAGGTCAAGCATTTAACGAGGATAGTGTAAAAAAGATAGAACAACTTTACAATATAAGAGAAAAAGAAAATTATCAATACTTAATAGAAGTAGATGGTGGAATAAATAGTGAGACTATAAAAAAATGTGATAAAGCTGATATTTGTGTAGTAGGTAGTTTTATTACAAAAAAAGATGACTATAATGAAGCTATAAATGAGTTGAGATCTAATTAAAAGTAAATTTGATCTCTTTTTGAAAAGAGGAGGAAGATATTTATGTGTACTGCAGTAACTTATAATACAAAAGATCATTATTTTGGAAGAAATTTGGATTTGGAATATTCGTATAAGGAGACAATTACAATAACTCCTAGAAATTATGTTTTTAAATTTAGAAAAACACATGATATTTCCAATCATTATGCAATAATTGGTATGGCATATGTAGATATGGATTATCCACTTTATTATGATGCAATTAATGAAAAAGGACTAGCAATGGCAGGATTAAATTTTCCAGATAATGCCTATTATTATGAAGAAAAAAAGTCTTATGATAATATAGCTCCATTTGAATTTATTCCTTGGATTTTATCACAGTGTGCAACTATCGAAGAAGCTAAAAAATTATTAAATAAGATAAATATATGTAAAATAGATTTTAGTGAATATTTAAGAGTATCGCCACTTCACTGGATAATTTCAGATAAAAATAATTCAATAACTGTAGAATGTGTTAAAGAAGGTATTAAAATTTATGATAATCCAGTTGGGGTTTTAACTAATAATCCAACATTTGATATTCAATTATTTAATTTAAATAATTATATGAATTTATCGGTAGAAGCACCTATTAATAACTTTTCTAAAAAGTTAGATTTAAAAACATATAGTCGTGGCATGGGAGCTATGGGATTACCAGGTGATTTATCATCAGCATCAAGATTTGTTAAGGCTACATTTACTAAAATGAATTCAATATCTGGAAATTCAGAATCTGAAAGTATAAGTCAATTTTTTCATATTTTAGGTTCAGTTGATCAACAAAGAGGTTGTGTTCATATGGGTGATGATAAATATGAAATAACTATTTATAGTTCTTGTTGTAATTTAGATAAAGGAATATACTATTATACAACTTATGAAAATAGTCAAATTACTGGTGTTAATATGCATAATGAGAATTTAGATAGCGATGAACTTATTAATTATGACTTAGTAAAAGGTCAACAGATAAATATGCAAAATTAATACACTAAAAAACTTGATTAAAAAAAATTTTTAGTATATACTATATAGGTATTGGAGGAAGATTTATGGAAAAAAACAAAAATTTAAAAGAAATTACTGTTACAATAGAAGGAAAAAGTTGGGATGATGCATTAGATAAAGCATTTAAAAAAGCAAATGCAAAAGCAAAAATACCTGGATTTAGACCAGGTAAAGCTCCTAAAAATGTGTTTTTAAAAAATTACGGAATAGAGTCTTTATATATGGATGCAGCTAACTATTGTGTTGATGAGGCATACGATAAAATGTTAGAGGAAGCTAAAGATATTGAAATAGCAGCTCAACCAATTTTAGATATAAAATCAATTGATGAAAAACATATTGAATATTTATTTATATTAACATTAAAACCTGAAGTTAAACTTGGAAATTATAAAAATTTAAAATCAAAAAAAGGAAAAGTTGAAGTTACAAAAGAAGAAATAGAAGATGCTGTTAATCATATGCGTGAACACTATAAAGAAAATGTAATTAAAGATGGTAGTGTTGAGAATGGTGATATAGCTATAATTGATTTTGAAGGATTTAAAGACGGTGTTGCCTTTGATGGAGGTAAGGGTGAGAACTATTCATTAGAAATAGGTTCAAATACATTTATACCAGGTTTTGAAGAACAAATAGTAGGTATGAAAGCTGGGGATCAAAAGGATATAAATGTTACATTCCCAGATGATTATCATTCAGAAGAATTAAAAGGTAAGAAAGCTGTATTTAAAGTTAAAGTAAATGAGGTTAAAGAAATAAAAATTCCTGAATTAGATAAAGATTTTTTTGAAGATTTAGGTATGGAAGGAATAAAAACTAAAGAAGACTTAGAAAAACAATTAAAAGAAAATATAATTGCAAGAAAAGATGCTGAATTAGATGAGAAATACATTAATGATTTACTTGATGAAATATCAGCTAATACAGAAATGGATATTCCAGAAACTATGATAGAAGAAGAAACTGAAAGAATGATTAAACAATTTTCAGAACAATTATCAATGCAAGGTATATCAATAGATCAATTCTATAAATATACAAATTCTGATAAACAAACTTTAGTTGATCAATATAAGGATGAAGCTTTAAAAAGAATTAAATATAGATTGATTATAGAAGCTGTTATAGATGCTGAAAAAATAGAAGTTACTGATGAAGAAGTCGATAATAAAATAGATGAATTAGCAAAAAAATATAATATGACAAAAGAAGAAGTAAAAAAACAATACGGAGAAAATTTGGATTATATAAAATATGACTTAGAAGTAACTAAAGCATTTTCTATTATTAAGGGTGATAAATAATCATCCTTTTATATTTTTCTTGATTTAATAAATTAATTAATATATAATTTAGGTAGGTGATTAACCATGAATCAAATAATAGAATTATTGAAAAGTATTAATTATCAAGTATCAAAAGAATTATTATTTAATTATAAGAATTTAAAAATAACAGATAGTGAATTTATTGTGATTATTTATTTAATAAATCAACCAAGTGATATTTATAATCCAAAACAAATAAGTAATGATTTGAAATTAAAATTAAATGAAGTTTTGGAACTAATAAATTCTTTAAATGAAAAAAACATTATTAAAATTGAAACAAAAAAAATAAATAATATTCGTAATGAGGTAATAAATTTAGATCCTTTATATGAAAAAATTGCTTTTTCACTTGATGATACAGAAAAAAGTGAAACTAGCGATATATATACTATCTTTGAAAAAGAATTTGCGCGACCACTCTCACCAATGGAATATGAAATTATCTCTAGATGGATAGATGTAGGCCATAATGAAGATTTGATAATTTTGGCACTTAAAGAGGCAACATACAATCATATTAATAATTTAAGATATATTGATAAAATCTTGTATGAATGGGAAAAGAAGGGGATAAAAACAAAAGAGGATGTGGAAAAAAATAGAAAACAATTTAAAAATAATTCTTCTAAAAATAAAGAATTATTTGATTACGATTGGTTAAATGACACAAAAGATAATTGATTATTTAGATGAATTATTTCCAAATCCTCGTTGTGAATTAAATTATACAAAGGACTATGAACTATTAATTGCAGTTATGTTAAGTGCTCAAACCACTGACAAAAGAGTTAATATGGTTACAGATATCTTATTTAAAAAATATGATACATTAGAAAAACTTAGTAAAGCTTCTCTAGAAGATTTAATTGAAATAATAAGACCAATAGGAACATTCAATAAAAAAGCTCATAATATAATAGCTATAGCTACCTCATTAATTAATGATAAGCAAGGTGTTGTTCCAAATGATAGAGAATATTTAGAAAAATTAAATGGAGTAGGTAGAAAGACTACGAATGTTGTTTTATCAAATTTGTTTAATGAACCTTGTATTGCAGTAGATACTCATGTATCTAGGGTAAGTAAAAGGCTAGGTATCGCTAACGAACAGGATGATGTATTAAAAATTGAAGAAAAATTAAATAAAAAATTTCCTAAAAGTAGTCTATCTAGATTACATCATCAATTAGTTTTATTTGGTAGATATTATTGTAAGGCAAAGTCCCCCTTATGTGATAATTGTAAATTAAAAAATATATGCAATAAAAATGTAAAGAATTAATCTTTACATTTTTTTATGGTTGATCTGGTTCTTTATTTTCATCATTATTATCGCCATTACCATCATCTGGATCAGTAGGTATTAAAGGAGAATCCTTTTCTATCGTAACACTTACAGATTTACCATCACTCATATTTGATTTAAATATTGAGTATGCAGTTTTAACAACTATTGTATAATTACCAGCAACATCTATGGTTGTTTCATATTTATTTGATGTTACAAAATCAAGTAATGTTAATGATCCATCTGATTTTTTTAAATATATGTTATATCCAATATTACCAAGGTATGACTTATTATAAGAAAGTCTACTAGATATGTAAGAATTTAAATATCCTTGATCTGAGAATAAACTAGCATATGCTTTTCTTAATCCAGCTTCAGTATTTATATCTGGTGTATTAACTGAATTCCAAGTTAGTGTTACAACATTATCAGCGACATTAGCGCTTAAATTTGAAACATCACTAAGTTTAGTAAATCTTTGAGAAACTGAAGTAGGTTCAGTACCTTTTATAAATAATTCAGTTTGGCGTAAATCTGAAGGAGTATATTCGCTAGGAAGCATAGCTTCAGCACATCCTGATTCAATTTCAACAGCTACAACACCACTTGGTTGTTTAAATCTAGCTTTGTTTGTAAAAATCTTCTTGGCAACAGCTTGAAACAATTTTGTATTAGAAGGAACACTCAATCTATTATAATATTTACTATTTATTCTATCATAACCATGCCATACAGCAATAGAGTATTCAGTATTAAAACCTACTGCCCAAAGATCGTTAACTGCATCTGTGTAAAGTAAACCGTGAGCTTTAAGTTTGGCTTCATCATAGTTAGTTGTTCCTGTTTTTGCAGCGTATTCAACACCATTAACTTCATGGTAGCGTCCCATAGCTTGATGAGCAGTTGTTACTAACATATCACTTATTATATATGCAGTTTCTTCACTCATAGCTTTTGTTTTTTCAATATTGTTTACATATTCTTCATTTGTATCTTGGAAAACAACTTTAGTAAATGTGTAAGGTTTAATATAAGTACCACCATTTGCAAATGCTGCATATGCAGAAGCCATTGTTAAAGGTGATTCTCCATTGTATCCACCAATTGCGTGAGCCTCGTGTAGAGTATTAGCTTTTTTAGCCTGTACAATATCATCAGGATCATTATCGTTAATACATTGTTTACCTTTTCTAGTGTAACCTTTGCTACAAGTATAAATTTCAGGACTTAATCCCAATTTTTCAACAAATTCAATTATTTTAGCTTTGTTATTAAGTTTAAAAGTTTTAAGAGCTGGGATATTTCTAGAACCTGCAAGAGCAGTTCTAATTGTTTCAAGGCCTTGATAATTTCTATCCCAGTTATTTATTTGATTTCCATCTGAATATGTAGTTGGTTCATCAACAATAATTTGTCCAGAACTCCAATTATTAAATTCTATAGCAGGACCATAATCATATAGTGGTTTTGCAGTAGATCCAATTTGATTTTCTGTATCAGTGGCATAATTGTATGTATCGATACTATCTATTTTTCTATTACCGCCAATAGCTACAACACTACCATTTTTTACATCTGTAACAACTATACCGCCTTGAGCTAGGTCGTTATCCCAGTTGTAAGAAGATCCATCCATAATTTTATTTATATAGTCTTGAAAATCAGTATTTAAAGTAGTATATATAGTCATTGAAGTAGTATATGGATTCTTTCCAGTTTTATCTTGAACTTCTTCTACAACAGTATCTATAAATGATTGATATGGAGATATTTCACCACTTACATATAAGCTTTCTTCTTTTGGTATAACAATTTTTTCAACAGTCATTTTTTTAGCAAGATTGTATTCATCTTTTGTTATATAACCGTGTCTTAGCATTAAGCTTAAAACAGTTTGTCTTCTTTTTTCAGTAGCCTCAGGATTAGTATAAGGATCATATTTTCCTGGCGCTTGGAACAACCCAGCCATCATTGCAGCTTCTGCTAAATTTAACTCTTTAGCACTTTTTCCAAAATAAGTTAAAGCAGTTTGTTCAACACCATAAGTTCTTTTACCTAACCATTGTGAATTTACATAAAATTCCATAATTTGTTCTTTTGTATAATTTTTTTCTAATATAAACATTGAAACATATACATCTGTAAATTTTCTTATTATTCCTTCAATTCCTTCATTATTATCGTCAGTATATGCTTTTTTAGAAACTTGCATTGTTATCGTAGATGCACCACCAGCATCAGACATACCAACTAATTGATAAGCAGAAGCTTTTAAGAAACGAGCCCAGTCAACGCCATTATGATTAAAAAATCTAGAATCTTCTGTTGCTAAAATAGCATCTATTAATACTTCAGGTAGTTCATCATATGTTAATATAACTCTTTTTTCTGTACCTAGTTTTCCTATTTCTTTTCCATCGCTACTAAGAACTATAGTTGGTTCAGAAACATAAAGTAATTTTTCATCAAATGTAGGAGCATTGATTACTATATAAGTTAGAAAGCCAATTACAGCTATTACGCCTAATATGAATAATGTTAAGAAAATTAATAATATAATTTTCAAAATTTTCTTCTTTTTCTTTTTTGTTTTTACTTTTTTTTGCTTTTTATATATTCGCTCATTTTTTTCTTTACTTTTCTTTTTTTTCTTATTGGTATTTTTTGATTTTATTTTATCTTTCTTTTTTTTCTTCTTATTAAAAATAAAATTTCCAATAAAATATATAACAATTAGTGCGACAAAGATTATTAATCCACCAGTTATACCGATAGTAAAACAAGCAATTATAAATATTAATATGCAAACTATTGGTATTATTATATCCATTGGATTATTTTTCCAGATGTTTTTAAATTTTTTAATCCCATTTTTAAAAATCTTTTTCATAATCAAACTCCTTTTTTTCTATAATTTTTAAATAATCTAATCTAGGATTTAATCCCTCTTTTATAATATAACCTTTTTCATCAAAATATGATTTAGGAATGGATGCTCTTTTATTATTTTTTAAAAAATCCAATAATTCTTCTATAAAAAGAAGATAAGTCATATTTAATCTTGTAAATCTAACTACTATAAATCCTATCCCACCGTGTAAGTATATTTTCTCTAAATGTTGTATTTGATGTTTATGAATATTGTTCAAAGAAAAACTAGTTAAACTTTTTGTTTCTTTAGCCTCAAAATCAATATACTTACCTTTATAAATTCCATTATAATCGGTTGTAGATGGAGTTATGAAATGTGCCTCTGTTATAACTGCATCTTTTCTAGATTTATAATTTACTTTGTTTATTGTTATTGGTGTAGGTTTTTTATATACAACTGCTAAATTCCACTTTAAATAGTAGTTGTTAGTATCGTTTAAATCTTGTTCTAAACTCATCCCTCTATTACTATAAGTTCTAGAATTTTTATACTGTTTTTTTAATCCGTTTGGGTAATTCATACTTCCTCCGATATCATTATACAATAAAATTTATTTTTTTTCTACTGATAAAGCATATTTTTTAGCTAGTTTTGTCGAATCCCAACACTAATTTTTTTATTGTGATAATATGTTTAATGAGGTGATAATATGCATAGTAATTCGCACATAGAAAATGTATTTAATAACATGATAGATGATGTAAGCTATATAAAGTTAGCTACTTATACGGTGAAAGGTAAGTAGTTTTTTTTATTGACAAAACATGTTTTTTTTGAGATAATTAGAACGAATAAGAGTGAGGTGGAAAAAATGTACCAAGATCGTATAGTTTTAACTAGTCGTGATATTTTAGAAAAAGATTTTAAAATAGATACAAGAGGGTATCGCCCACAAGAAGTAGATAAGTACTTAGATATAATCATAAAAGACTATGATGAAATGAATAGTATAATAAGAGATTTAGAAAGAGAAAAAAAACAATTAATTGAAGATAATATTCAATTAAAACAAGAAATTAGAAATTTAAAAACAAAATTAGAAGTTCTTTCTGAATCAGACGGTAATGGCGCTAACAACACTAATGCTGATGTTTTAAGGCGTATATCAAAACTTGAAAAAATAATATATGGAAAAGAATAATATTTTGACAAATGCTGCATCTTTTTGATGTAGAGGAAAGTCCATGCTCACACAGTCTGTGATGATTGTAGTGTTCGCGCTAGAGGAAAAAATAACTCTAGGTAGCTTTTGCTAACGGCTCTGAAATAACCTAAGTCTTTGATATGGTTAGATTAAGTTTAAAAGTGCCAAAGTGACGATGAAACTAGAAATAGTGGAAGTGGAACGTGGTAAACCCCGCGAGTGAGAAACCCAAATTTTGGTAGGGGAACCTTGATAGGTAATAAGAACCGATTCGAGGACTGGAAACAGTAGATAAATATTTGTCACTCCATTTGGAGAACAGAACATGGCTTATAAAATATTATATTTTGGAATTGAGGTATTATGAAAGAGATAGGAGAAAAATTAAAAGAAACTCGTGAATCTATGGGAATTACCATAGAAGAAGCGGCTCAAGATTTAAAGTTACGAGCATCACAAATAGAAAATATTGAAGATGGCAATAAAGAGGCATTTAAGGATATATTTTATTTAAAGATGTTTATAAAGAATTATTCTAAATATCTTGGATTAGATTATGATGAAATGCTAGAAGAATTTAATGAATATCTATTTGATTTTACTTCTAAAATATCTATAGATGATATAAAAAAAGCTGAAAGAGAAAGAAGAAAAAAAGAAAAAAAATTAAAAACTGTAAAAATATCTTCACCTTATACAGTAGAAAAAAAACAACAAAGACCTATACCTAGAATATTGATAATTGGTGGTATAATCCTTGTAGTAATAATAATTGTTTATATAATAATTTTACTTATAACTAAAGAAGATGTAACAGTTTCAGATACTATAGTAAGTAGTGAGGGAGTTATTACATATGAATTTGCCTAATAAATTAACTATAAGTAGAATAATTATCTCTATATTAATAATTATTATTTTACTTGGAAGTGGAAATATAAGTTCCATGCTTGGAATTGAAATACCTAAAGTGTTTATTAACGAATCAATTGTTGTTGATTTAAAATATATTATAGCTGGAATATTATTTATAATAGCGTCACTAACAGATTTTTTAGATGGTTATATTGCTCGTAAATATAATCTTGTAACTGATTTTGGTAAGTTAGTAGATGCCATTGCAGATAAAATTTTAGTTAATTCCGTACTTATAATATTAGCCGCACAAGGATTTATACATCCAATTATACCAGTTGTAATTATAATTCGAGATAGCGTTGTTAACTCAATAAAAATGTTAGCTGCTAGTAAAGGTAAAGTTGTGGCTGCAATAAAGTCTGGAAAAATTAAAACTGCAACTCTTATGGTTGGTATAGTATTGACATTATTTTATAATTTACCATTTGAATTATGGAATATTTCAATTGCAGAAGTATTATTATTTGTTGCTACTATCTTATCAGTTATATCTGGAATACAATATTATTCTTTAAATAAATATTTAATAATGGATAAATAATCAATGTAAGAACTAATAGTTCTTTTTTTCCACTGCATACAATAAATTTATATTTACACCTTATTTACATTACTGTATTGACAAGCTGGGGGGGGGGGCATGCTATAATTGAATTACAGTAGAAAGTACTGAAATAAGAAGGAGTGATAAAATTATGATAAAAAATAATAATTCAAAAGTTATAGCGGTAGTAGCGTTAGCTGTTGCAGTGGTAGGATTGGGAATAGGTTTTGCAGCTTTTTCAAGTACATTAACAATTTCAGCAACTGCAAATGTAACGCCAAGTGCTTCATCATTTAATGTTGATTTCTCAACATCATCTACATCTGTTGATGTAAGTACGAAAGTAAAACCAACAGTTACTGGTAGTGCGACTGGTACTGATGCTACATTAAGTAACACTAGCAATCCGACAGCAACAGGTTTGGCTGCATCATTTACTGAACCGGGACAAACTGTTACATGGTCATTTTATGCGAGAAATGCAGGTGAATATGTGGCATATTTAAAATCAATTACATTTGGAACAAAATCTTGTGCTGCGACATCTGGTGGAGGAGCAACAGCAGCATTAGTAACATCTGCTTGTAGTTCTATTTCATTATCTGTTAAAGTAGGTAGTGAGACTGCTGTAACAGCTACAAAGACATTTGCTTCTACCTCACCACATACACTTAATAAAGCAACTAGTGAAGCTATAGTTATAACAGCAACTTATGCAAGTGGTGGTAACCGTGCAGATGGACCATTTACAGTAACTTTTGGAAATGTTGTATTAAATTATAGTTCTGCGGCATAAATTGAGTAAAATTTTATCTTACTCAATTTTTTTTAACTTATTTCATAATTTTACTTAATAATAATATGTTAACAAGTAAATATATAAAGTATTATGTAAAAATTGTAATAAAACTTATGCGTTATAAACAAGCTTTACTAATTGTAATACTTATAATTTATCTATTTTAATGTGCAAACTTAAATAAGATGGAATTTTTATACTTGATTAAAATATTATAATATGATAGAATGTTTCTTGTTTTGAGTTTAAAAAGGAGTGATTGGATGAAAAAGACAAAAATAATATGTAGTATAGGACCTGCTAGTAGAAAATATGATGTTATGAAATCTATGGTTATTAATGGGATGAATGTTGCTAGAATTAATTTTTCACATGCTGATTTAAATGAAAGAAGAGAAACTATAGATTTAGTGAATAAAATTAATGATGAGCTTAATACAAATATATCTATTTTATATGACACAAAAGGTCCAGATTTTAGAACGGGTATAGTTGAGAATAACGAGATAGTTTTAAAAGATGGAGAAATAATAAAAATTGTTAAAGATGATATAATAGGTAATAATAAATGCATAACTGTAAATTATAAAGATGCATTAGATGCAATAAATATAAATGATATAATACTACTTGAAGATGGATTAATGAAATTATTAGTTATAGATAAAGATAAAGAAGCACTTACTTGTAGGATAATAGTTGGTGGAATTTTAGGTAATAAAAAGGGTATTAATGTACCAGGTGTAAGTTTAAATATGCCATTTATAAGTGAGTCAGATAAAGAAGATATAATATATGCTTGTAGAAATAGTGGAGATTTTATCGCACTTTCATTTGTTTCTTCTAAAGAGGATATATTGGAAGTTAAAAAAATATTAAAAGAAGAAAACAGTGATATGCAAATAATTTCTAAAATAGAAAATAATAAAGCATTATCAAATATAGAGGATATTATAGAATATAGTGATGGTATTATGGTAGCTCGTGGAGATCTTGGTGTAGAAGTGCCAATGAAGGAACTTCCAATAATCCAAAAGCAATTAATCGAAAAATGTAGAAAGGCCGGAAAATTTTGTATAGTAGCAACTGAAATGCTTGCAAGTATGTATAAAAATGCACGACCAACAAGGGCAGAGGTTACAGATATTGCTAATGCAGTATTTGATGGAACAGACGCAGTTATGCTTAGTGGAGAAACTACTACTGGTAAGTATCCTGTTGATGCAGTAAGATACATGTCAGAAATAGTAGAAAATACAGAGAAATATTTGGATTATGAAAATGTAGTTAAACCAGACTATAAAGCAGATATAACAGATACTATAGCTAGAAGTGTAGTAGATGCATCTAATATGTTAGATGTAAAAGTTATAATAGCTGCAACACTTTCTGGATTTACTGCAAAGAAAATAAGTAATTTAAGACCTAAAACAATTATATTAGCAGCTTGTCCAACAAAGAAGGTAGCTCATAGTTTGTCATTGAGATTTGGTGTTTATGCAACTATTTTACCAGTATATGAAAGTACTGATAAATTAGTAAATGAAGCTATTAATAAAGCAAAAGAATTTATGAAATTAAAAGAAGAAGATTTAGTAGTTATTACTGGTGGATTTCCAAATAATGCTCCAGTTAAATCAACTAATTTCTTAAAGATAGAACGAATATAAAAAGAGTCATTTTTATATCTTTTTTTCATATATTTTAATGGTGATATTGTGAAAAAAAGTATATTTGTTACTAAATTATTAATATCTGTTATATTTACTCTTACTATATTAATACTTATAAAATCAAGTACTAGTTTTAAAAATACTTTTTACAAAAAAGTATACGGAACAAATATTTCTTTTGTAGAATTAAAAAAATTATATAATAAGTATATTGGCGATTCTGATATCCTGGATAACATAATAAATACAGATACTGTTTTTAGTGAAAAATTAACTTATAAGAAAGAAGAAAAATATTTAGATGGCGTTAAGTTAAGTGTTGAAAGTAATTACTTAGTTCCAATAAGTATGAGTGGAATTGTAGTTTTTATTGGAGAAAAAGAAAATTATGGAAATACCGTTATAATTCAAAGAATAGATGGAATAGATCAGTGGTATGGAAATATAAATAATGTTAATGTTAAGTTATATGATTATGTAAAAAAAGGTACATTATTAGGTGAGGCTGATCAAAATTTATATTTAGTATTTAAAAAGGATGGAAATACATTGAATTATGAAGAATATCTTAAATAAAATATATTTTCATCCACTTTTTTTAATTTGTGTTTTAGTTTTCACACTTATGGGTTATTTTAAATTCATTAGTTATTTTATGGTTGTAATTATAATTCACGAACTAGGGCATATACTTATATCTCAATTATTTAAATGGAATATTGAAAAAATTATAATATTACCTTTTGGTGGTCTTACTAAATTTAATGAAATAATAAATAGACCATTAATTGAGGAATTTTTGATATCAATATCGGGAATATTATTTCAATTATTTTTTTTAATATTAACTAAAAGATATATTAAATATGATTATTTTATAGTTATAAATTATTTTATAATTATGTTTAATTTAATTCCAATATATCCATTAGATGGTTCAAAAATATTAAATGTTATTTTTAATAAAATTACTAGTTTTAAAAATAGCATGTTATTAACTGTTATAATATCTTATATATTCATAATAATTTTTTCTATTTATTTTATTAGAATAAATAATTTAATTACATTAGTTTTAATATTTTTATTGATAGAAGTAAATAAGTTATATAAAGAAAGATCAGAGTTGTTTAATAAATTTTTATTAGAAAGATATTTAAAAGAATTAAAGTTTAAAAGGGTGAAAACTGTAAAATCAGTAAATGAAATGAAAAAGGATTATAGACATCTTTTTTATATTGATAATAAGTATTTAACTGAAAAATATTTATTAAAGAATATTTTTGATTATGAAAAGAGGAAAAATGTTTGACATTATAAATATTTTATGATATTATTTTAATCGTGTAGGGCCTCACTCTACAACCACTCAGAAAAGGTTTTAAAACTTGTATAAGTACCTTAATGGTGAGTCTTAGATTTATAAAGGAGGTAAATATGAAAGCAGTTATAGAAACTGGTGGGAAACAATACTATGTTGAAGAAGGTACAGTTCTTTATATTGAAAAGTTAGATTCAGAAGCTGGTTCAAAAGTTAAATTTGATAAAGTTTTAATGGCTAATGGAATAACTGGAACACCTACTTTAGCAAATGCTTATGTAGAAGGTGAAGTTGTTAAAAATGGTAAAGGTAAAAAGATTATAGTTTACAAATATAATCAAAAGAAAAATTATCGTAGAAAACAAGGTCATCGTCAACCATATACTAAAGTTGAAATTAAAAAAATAGTGGTAAAATAATATGATAACTATTGAAGTTAAGAAAAAAGAAGATTTTATAAATTTTGTCAAGATAAAAGGACATGCAGACTATGCGGATGAAGGATTTGATATAGTTTGTGCATCCGTTTCATCAATCGCAACTACAACAGTGAATGCAATTATAAGGTTAGATAGTGAAGCAATCGTTTATAGTGAGGATGACGGGCTTCTTGAAATTGGAATATTATATTACAATGATGTAATTAATATTTTAATGGAAAATATGATAAGTTTGTTTAAAGAATTAGAAAAAAAATATAAAGATTATATAAAAATTAGATAGGGAGGTGCCATCTTATGAAATTGATGACATTAAATATCCAATTATTCGCACATAAAAAAGGTCAAGGATCTACAAAAAATGGTAGAGATTCTGCTGGTAGAAGACTAGGAGCTAAAGCTAGTGATGGTGAATTTGTAACTGGAGGATCAATCATATATAGACAAAGAGGTACAAAGATTTATCCTGGTGTTAATGCAGGAATTGGAAGCGACGATACTGTTTATGCTAAAATAAGCGGATATGTAAAATATGAAAGATTGGGAAAAGATAAAAAACAAGTTAGTGTTTATGAAACTATATAAGAGGATAACATTTCTCTTTTTTTGTTATAATTATTATTATTTACATTTTTAATATTTCTTCTTCTTGCTTATAGTATTTGTTTTTGCTATAATTTACTTAGGTGAAATTATGTTAGATAGTATAGAAAATAATTCAATAATAATTTGTAATAAAGATGCAAAAAATCAAATATTAAGAAGGATAAAAAAACTTATAAATATAAAATTTATGAGTATTAAAGAATTTATAAAATCATATTATTTTGATTATGATGAAAAATCAATATTATATCTTATGAAAAAATATAATATAAAGTATGAAATAGCAGTAGAATATCTATCTAATTTAATTTATGTTGAAGATAAAAAATATAATAACGATAAATTAGATTTTTTAGTAAGTATTAAGAAAACTTTGATGGATAATAATTTATTAATATTTAATAATAAATTTAAAAATTATATAAAGGATAAAAAAATAGTTATATATAATTATCATCTTACAAAATTTGAAAGATACTTGCTTAGAGATTTGGATATAAAAGAAATAAATAAACCTCAAAATAGTTATAAGCCAGTTATATATGAATTTAAAAATGTTGATGAGGAAGTTGAATTTGTTGCTAAAGAGATCTCTAAACTTATAAATTCTAAAGTACCAGTAGATCAAATAAAACTTGTAAATATAGGTGATGATTATATAAATATAGTTACAAGAATATTTGGATATTATAATTTAATGATAGATAAATTTAATAAAATATCTATATTATCTACAGTTATTGGCAAGAAATTTTATGATAATTTAAATAATGGTATTAATTTTGCATGTGATTCTATTTGTAAATATAGTGATACTAAAATATATAAACAAATTATAGATATATGTAATAAATATATATGGTGTGATGATATAAATGATGCGAGAATATTAATTGAATATGATTTAAAACACACATATATAGAAAATACAAAGTATAAAAATATGATAGAAGTAGTTGATTTAAAGACATACGATTTTAATAATGAATATGTATTCATGTTAGGATTTAATCAAGGAATTATACCAAATTTACAAAAGGATGAAGATTATATAACTGATTCAATAAAACCTTATTATATGGACAGTACTGTTGAAAAAAATAAAAAAGAAAGAGAAGAAGTTTTAAATAGTATTAGGAATATTAAAAATTTAACTATAACTTATAAATTAAAAAGTCCATTTAGGGTATTTTATCCTTCTAATTTAATTGATGAACTCGGTGTAAATGTATCTAAATCAGAATTTGATTGTAAGGTTAGTTATAGTAGAATAAGTGATTCTTTAAGACTTGCTAGTGCTTTAGATGAACTAATTAAATTTTCTTCAATCGATGATACTCTAGAAATTTTAAATTCTAATTATGATATTCCATATAATACTTATTCACATTCTTTTACTGGATTAAGTAAAAAGAAATTAGAAGATTATATAAATAGTCAAGAAAATTTTAATTTATCTTATTCTAGTATGGATAATTATAATAGATGTGCTTTTAGATTTTATATAGATAAAATACTATGTTTAAAAGATAATAATGAAAAATTTAGTTTAATTTTAGGTAAAATCTACCACTATATCCTTGAAAAAGCAGTTAAACAAGATATAGATATTGAATATGAGGTTAAAAAATATATAGAAGAAAATAAAATTGATTTAAGTAACTCTAATAATTTCTTTATAAGTAAATGTATTAATAATTTAAAATATCTAATTGAAATATTAAAATATCAAAGTAGTTTTTCAAAATTAAAAAATATAGATACGGAAAAATTTATAAAAGTTCCTTTAAAAGACAATATAAACTTTGTTGGATTTATAGATAAGATAGTGTATGATAAAATAGATAATCAAACAGTTGCAGCTATAATTGATTATAAAACTTATGTAAAAAGTCCGAGTCTAAAATTTATTGAAAATGGTATAGATATACAGTTACCGACATATATGTATTTATCTAGTTATTTATATAAAAATATTAAATTTGCTGGTTTTTATTTACAAAATATTACTCTTGATAATAAATCAGATGATGAAAAGAAAGATAGTTTAAAATTAATAGGGTTTACAAATAAAGATAAAAAAATATTAGAAATGTTTGATAGTGGTTATACTAATAGTAGTGTGATAAATGGAATAAAGGTAAAGCAAGATGGTTCTTTTAGTGCCAATAGTTTAAAATATATGCTTTCGGATGAAGATATAAATAATATTATTGATATTACTAAAACTAAAATAGACGAGACACTTGATAATATTTTAAATTGTAATTTTGATATCAATCCTAAAATAAATAAAGATAATTTAGGATGTGAATTTTGTAATTTTAGTGACCTATGTTATAAAAAAGAATACGATTTAAAATATATTGATTCCAGTGAAAAATTTAATATTACTAATTAATAGGTAAAGCAGGGGATTATATGAATCAAGATTTAAAAATAATTAAGAAAAAGTATGGAGAACAGTTTTGTTATTTATGTAGAGAATTATTTCCAACTTTATTAGAAAAAGAAGGATTATTACCTAAGTTATTGGAATCTAATTTTTCTTTTAGTCGTGAACTTTATTATGATATAATAAAAAATAATATGGTAGATTCTTTTAAAGATTACATATATAGTTTAATAGATATTGATGACAAAGAAAAAAAATTATCTAAAACACCAGAAGAATTATTAGATGAAGCTGGATATACATTATATAAGTGTGAAAAAGAAAAAGATATACAAAATTTTAGAAAATATTATTCTGAGCGAGAAGAATTATGTACATTTAGAGGTGGAAGATTAAAAGATTGTATAGTATTTTTCGCAGTAAAAAAAGATGTTGATGATATAAAAAGAGAGGATTTTAGTTCACCAACTAGACAAGATAGATATGGAACATCTGTAATAAGTATACAGTTTACACGGGATCGTTCACACACATTATCAATAAAAAATAGATATAATCATACAGTAGCTAATCCAGATGCAACATTTTCGAATAATTTGGATAATATAATAGAAGGATTAACAAAAAGTTTTGAAGTACACTATGGTATAAAGCAGAACAAAGTCTCAAAAAATTTTGAAATACCTAATTATGTACGAGCAAGAGATGGAAGATATTACAAATATAATATTGAAATTAATAATATATATTATTGCCCAAATAATGTAGTAATAGAAAATTTTGAAGCTAAAAGATTTCCAAAAGAAAGATATATATTAATGGAAACATTTATAATTGATATACAAAAAAAAGTAATAAGATCATATGATGAAAATATCGACGATTCATTTATAGAAAGTATAGGTAAAATAGAAAAAATAGAAGTAGTAAGAAATGGAGAAAAAAAGGTTATAACAATTACCCCAAGGGAAGGTAAAATAATTATATTAACTTTAGATATTGGAAATAGATTAATAAGTTTATATAATGGTAATATTAAAAGAGCAAAAAATAATTTTTTATATCATAATAAATATTTAAAGACATTATTACTTCCTAATTTAACTGAAATAGGTTCATGCTTTTTGCTTAGTAACAAAGATTTAAAAAACTTATCGTTACCAAATATAGAAAAAATAGAAGATAACTTTTTATATGATAATCAAAAGTTAATCAATTTAAATTTTCCAAAATTGGAAGAAGTTGGGGATAATTTCTTGTTTAAAAATAATACTTTAAACCAAATATCACTACCAATGTTGAAAAAGGTAGGGCATAATTTTTTATTTAAAAATAATACTATAATAAAATTATTTCTTCCAAATTTGGAGAAAACTGGAAGTAATTTTTTAAATTTAAATGAAAGTCTAGAAGAATTAGTACTTCCAAAATTAAAAAAAGCTGAATTTAGTTTTATGGTGCGTAATCAAAAATTAAAAAAAATATTACTTCCAAATTTAGTTAAGGTTGTAGGTAATTTTTTACCAGTTTGTAGATCTGCGAAAGTAGTTTATATACCTAATCTTAAAGATATTTCAGTATCTTTAAGAAATGATGAATCAAATTCATTTGAAAAATTAATAAAATAAAATTAGAAGTAGGGATAATATGAATCAATGGACAAAGGAACAAGAAGAAGCAATAACAAAAACTGGCTCTAATATAATAGTATCTGCAGGAGCTGGTAGTGGTAAAACAGCTGTATTAACAGAAAGAACTATAAGAAAATTATTAAATGGTGGGAATATAAATAGACTTTTAATACTTACTTTTACTAATGCTGCAGCAGGTGAAATGAAAGATAGAATTAGATCCGCAATAAAAGCAGCAGGGTTGAAAGAACAGTTAGATTATATAGATTCTGCTTATATAACAACCTTTGATTCTTTCGCATTATCTGTAGTAAAAAAATATCATTTACTTTTAAATTTATCTAGTAATATATCTATCATGGATTCATCTATATTTACAGTAAAAACTGATGAAATAATAAATAATATATTTGAAGAAATGTATGGCGATGAAGATTTTGATAAATTAATAAATGATTTTTCTACAAAAACTGATGATAATATTAAAGAAATAATAAAAAAACTTTCACTTAAATTAGATTTAATTACTGATAAAAAAGAATATTTAAATACTTATATCGAAAATCATTTTAGTGATGAATTTATAAATATTCAAATTAAAAAATATATTGACAATGTAGTAAATTTGAAAAATTCTATAAATAATTATTATCAAAAATTATCTTCAATGGTTGATAATAAATATCTTACTTCTTATAATATTGAGCCATTAATTAATTCTAATACATATGATGAAATTAAAAATAATATAAATGTTATTGGTTCTCCGAGAAAAAATAAAAATTGTGAAGATGATTTTAAAGTATATAAAGATTATATAAATAATATAGTTGAAAAATTAAAAGAATTAACTAGATTCGATGATACTAATGAAATGAAAGAAACATTACTATATACTAAACCATATGTTAGTGCGATTATAAAAATAATAAATAAATTTGATGAAAAATTTTTAGAATATAAAAAGATAAAAAATATATACACTTTTACTGATATTGCGATAATGGCTATAAAAGTGATAAAGGAAAATCCTTCTGTTAGAGATGAACTTAGAAATAGCTTTGATGAAATTATGGTAGATGAATATCAAGATACAAGTGATATTCAAGAAGAGTTTATAAATTTAATATCTAATAATAATGTATATATGGTTGGGGATATAAAACAATCAATATATAGGTTTAGAAATGCTAATCCTTATATATTTAGGGATAAATACGATTTGTATTCAAAAGATAGTGGTGGTATAAAAATAGATCTTCTTAAAAATTTTAGATCTAGAAAAGAAGTACTTGATAATATAAATTTAATTTTTAATTTAATTATGGATAATAAAATAGGTGATGCTGAATATAAAGAATCGCATCAGATGAACTTTGGAAATACAAATTATGAAAAAGATTGTAAATTACCATATGATGCTAATATGGAAATACTTAATTATGATAAAAGTGAATTAGGAGATTTTTCTAATGATGAAATAGAAATATTTACTGTAGCTTATGATATAAAAGAGAAAATAAATAATAAATATTTAGTTGTAGATAAAAAAACAAAAAAACTTAGACCATGTCAATATAGTGATTTTGCAATAATAATGGATAGGGGATCAAGTTTTGATTTATATAAAAAAATATTTGAGTATGTAGGTATTCCAATTATTCAAATTCAAAATGAAAAGATTACTTTGAGTGATGATATAATAGTTCTTAGAAATTTAATAAATTTAATAGTTAAAATTAATTTAAATGAAATAGATGATAATTTTAAATATTTATATACAAGTGTATCTAGATCATTTTTATTTAAAACATCTGATCAAGATATATTTGATGCATTAAAGTTTAATAAGTTTTATGAAACAGAATTATATATAAAGTGTAAAAACATAGATATAAAAGAAATATCGAATTTAGACTTAATAAATAAAATAATAAATGATTTTAATTATTATGAAAAATTAATAACTACAAATAATATTAAAGAATCAATAATAAGATTGGATTATTTAAGAGATTTGAGTATTAATTTATCAACTATAGGATATACTCCTGTTGAATTTGCTGAATATTTAAATGATATAACAAACAAGGGATCTATTGAATATTCATTAAATGGTGATTCTAGTAATAGTGTTAAAATATTAAATATTCATAAAAGTAAAGGATTAGAATACAGCATATGCTATTTTACTGGATTATATAAACAAGCTAATGAAGATGATAAAAAAGCAAAATTTACAGTGGATTCAAATTATAATATTATAACGCCTTATTTTGATAATGGTATTAAGCAAACTATATTAAAGGAATTATTATTAGATACCGAACTTAGAGAATCTATAAGCGAGAAAATAAGACTTTTTTATGTTGCTTTAACTAGAGTAAAGGAAAAAATCATAATAATATGTCCACTTAATTTGGAAAATGAATCATTTGATCATTTAGTTCCTGATGATATTAGGTTAGGATATAACAAAATATCTAAAATGTTAGAATCTATATCTAAAGTATTAAAACCATATATTAAGAATATTGATTTTAATAAAGTAATTTTAACTCATGATTATGAAAAAATAAAAAATTATAATTATAAAAAATATATAAAAAGAGTAGATAATAAAATTATTCAAATGGTAAACGATATAAAATATGAAAAAGTAAATGAATTAAAATATTCTAAATCAGTAAATAATTTAATAACACAAGAAGAATATAAAAATATGAAAGAAGGAACTCATCTTCACTATATTTTTGAAACAGAAGATTTTAAGAATACAACAGATTTATATGTTCTTAAATTTTTAAAACATATAGATCAAGATTATATAAATTGTTTTAAAGAATATGAATTTATATATGAATGTGAAGGTGAAATAAAAAAGGGTATTATAGATCTTATGTTAGAATATGAAACTCATATAGATATAATAGATTATAAGACTAAAAATATTGATGATGAAAGCTATATAAATCAGTTAAATGGTTATAAAAAATATATTGAAAGTATTAGTAATAAAAGTGTAAATATATATCTATATTCAATATTAGATGATGTTTTAAAAGATCTTAATATATTGACTTTAAAATGAACTTCTAATATAATTGAAAATAGAAGTTGAATCTACTACTTGGAGGTTAGATTATGCTAAAGAAGATTATAAAAAAATGTTTAGGAGAAGATATAAATATAATTAATACATCTTTTGATAAAGAAAATTGTCCAAAAGCATTAGAAAATTTTATAAATAATAATCCAGTTTATTTAAATAAATATAGTCAATTTGGTAAAAGAAAGGATTTAAAAGATTTTTATCCATCTATTAAAAAAATTGAAAAAGGGTTTTATCTTTTAAATCAGGAACTTGATGTTTATAATGAAAAGGATTATGTACCTGTTCAAGAAATATATACTGTAAGAACAGGAAATCCTATAAATTATAAAGCTTTTCCAATGGCAAAGGAATATATGATGAGAATATTATTAAGTAAGTATTTATTTAGATATCCAAGTATTGAAGGTCATGTTAAAGCAAGAGGACACTTTGTTAATTATTTGATTAGGGAAGGTTTTCAAGAAAAAAAATCAAAGGGTTATGATGGAATAGGTATTGAGAATGTTATATTTGCTTGTTCTACTACTCATGCATTTACAATGATATTAGACACGATTCTAAGAGAAGAAGATGTAGTTATTATGACTGGTCCAAATTATGGACTTTTTGCGGTAGAACCCGAGAGAATAAATGGAAGAGTTGAAGTTTTAAATTTAAGAGAAGAAGATAATTTTTATGTTAATCCAAAATTATTAGCTGAAAGAATAGATGAAATAAATAACGAATTAAAGAAAAAATGGGCTGGTAAATTAGATTATGTACCCAGAGTAGTTGCATTCCTAAATATGAATCCACATAATCCATTAGGTAAAGTTATGAACAGTAAAAATATAGATATATTAAAGGGAATAGGGGATGTTTGCTTAGAAAAAGGTGTTTTTGTAATTGATGATTTAATATATAGAGATATAACTTTTGATTTGGATGATAAGGCTATTCCTTTAGCGTCTTTTCCAAAGTACTTTAATAACACGATAAGTTTATTTGGCTTATCAAAGTCATATGGCCTTGCAGGTATTAGGGCAGGTGCAGTAGTCGCACCTATACCTATTTGTAAAGGTATAGGTGAAAAAATTTTTACTTCTATGGATTCTTTACCAGTATTTCAAGTCCAAGCTTTAGCTGGTGCGTTTAATGGTACTAATAGAAGATATAGACAAGCTAATAAATATTTTAAAGCTCTTATAAAAAAATATAAATATCAATTGGATTTTGTAAAAACATTGATAGAGGGTATAGAAACTGTTAGTGATGAAAAAATTTCAAAAAAGATAAAAAAAGATATGCGTAAATATGTTAAAGATGATAATTTACAAAATATTTTATTAAATGGTATTCCAAGATTAAAAATTAGAAAGTGTACATATCCAGAATCAGGATTTTTTATAGTAGTTGATTTCACGGAATTTAAGGATAAATCTATAGATGGAAATATAATTAAAAATGAAACAGATTTAATAAAATACTTATACAAAAAAAGTAAATTTAAAACTATAATGGGGCAAAATATGTCTTGGCCTTATGAAAATGAAATGATTGGAAGATTTAATTTTGCTATTGACATACCAGATTTGATAGATAATTTTATTGGATTGCATAAGGCTTTAAATGAGGAATTTGTATGCGTAAAAGACTTAGAAAAATAAAAAATATTTTTATTAAGAAAAAAAATGATATTTATTCAATTATAAAAAAAGGTAAATTTGAAAAGAATATTGCAATAATATCATGTGATAAATATTGTGAGAAGATTAGGGAAGATATAGAACTTAAATATTATTTACTTAAATCAAATATTTATGTTGATATATTATCTTGGAAAAGTGATGTTGATTTTAATAAATATGATGCTTTAATCATTAGAAGTGTGTGGGATTTTCAAGAAGATGTAGATAGCTTTTTAAATTGGTTGAGTAATATAAAAATTCCTGTTTTTAATGATTTAGATTTAATAAAAAATAATATAGACAAAGAAAATCAATACAAACTTATGGATAAATATAATATAAAACATGTTGAGACAGTTTTTTTGAAAAAAAAATTCAATATATCTGATGTATGGAAAAATAATTTTGATAAATATGACAAATTAGTATTGAAACCATGTATATCTGAAAGTGGAAAAAATACTTATTTAATTAATAAAAAAAATATTAACGATGTAAATTTAAGTAATAATGATAGTAAAATGATGATTCAACCTTTTATGGATGGTATAAAAGATGGAGAATATTCTGTTATTTATTTCAATCATAAATTTTCTCATTGTATATTAAGACATTCTGGTGTATTAGAAACTGAGAATACTATTTATGAAGTTACAATTGATAAAAAATTACTGGATATATGTAATAAAATAGATGGTATTGAAGAGTATAAAAATTATTTGTTTTTAAGATTAGATTTTATTAAACAAGATGATGAATATTTATTACTAGAAGTTGAATTAATAGATCCTATGTTGTTTATAAATAAGTGTAATAATAAAAAAAATATATATAAGAATTTTGCTAATGAGATAAAGAAAAATATATTTAAATAAAAAAATATAAAAAGAGTTGAATGAAAAGTAAATGTCATATTAACTAAAAAAAACAACAAATGTAAGAGAAAATGGGAAAAAAAATAAAAA
>CANQFF010000002.1 GCA_947598345.1 uncultured Bacilli bacterium | reverse complement strand
CACACTTTACCAAATGCACTTGTCATTTTCTCTTCAAGTTTATTTACATTTTCTAAATCTATCTTATCAGATTCTTCGATAAGTGGCGCGATTACATATATCTGATGTTTGCACCTAATCTCTTGATACATTAACTCTAATACATCTTTGATATCTTTATTTTTCTTTAAATAAGTAATAACATCTTTTCTTCCACTAGGCATAGTCTTAATACTAGATACATCCATATCTCCATAAATAGTAAGAGCATAAGTTCTTGGTATTGGTGTTGCACTTAAATAAAGTATATCAGGAGTTATTCCCTTATTTTTTAAATTACTTCTTTGATTAACACCAAAACGATGTTGCTCATCTGTTATAACTAATCCTAAATTATTATAAACTACATCTTCACTAAATAATGCATGAGTACCTATTATTATATCTATTTCTTTATTTTGTAATCTTTTATATATATCTTTTTTATCTTTTTGTTTTAAACTACCTGATAGTATTTCTATATTAATATTAAAACCATTAAATAATTTCTTTAAATTGGATAAATGCTGGTAAGCTAAAACTTCTGTAGGTGCCATCAAAGCTCCTTGATATCCACTTAAATAATTTATGTATAAAGCTATTATTGCAACAATAGTTTTACCACTTCCAACATCGCCTTGAATAAGTCTATTCATTCTTTTATCACTATTTAGATCATTGAATATTTCATCTATGCTTATTTTTTGATCATTTGTAAGTTGAAACGGTAATTTGCTTATAAAATCATTTACTAAATTTTTATCTACATCTCTTTTTAATCCTATTTTATTTTTTTTATTCAATCTTAAACTATTCATTCTTAACATAAATAAAAATAATTCCTCATATTTTAAATACGCCATACTTCTTTTTAAATCTAATTCTTTTCTAGGATTATGAATTATAGTCATTGCACTTTTTTTGTCTATAAGTTTATACTTATTTTTTAAATAATCTGGAACATATTCCACTACATCAAAATCATCAATATTATTTATATAATTTCTAATTTGATTACTAGTTATACCACCAATTTGATGATAAATAGGCTCTATTATTGGTATTTCTGGTAAAATTCCAAATCTAATATCACTAGCAACTATAGTATTTTTCATTTTATCATATTTACCAATCACAATTATTTTAGTGTTGATATCTAATTTACTTTTTAAAAAAGCTCTATTAAAAATAATTACATTTAATAAATGAGTTCCTATATTTATTTTAAAAGACATTTTATTCATCTTTTTGTTAAAAAAGAATACATTTGGCTTACTTTCTACTAATCCATCTATTATTATTTTATCATCTTGAATAAGATTACTAATGTTACTTCTTGCAATTACATCATACCTAAAAGGGTAATAGCACATCAAATCATCTGTAGTTTTTATGCCATAATTATTAAATATTTTTTCTGTCTTAGGGCCTACCCCCTTCAAACTACCAATATTCATCTTGATCACCTATATTATTTTAGATAAAAGACCAAATGATATAATCATCATTATTATAGATGCCATAATTACACCCGCTAATGCTGCAAAAAATGATTTTTTCTTATCCATTTCTAATACACTTGCTATTAAGCAACCAGTCCATGCCCCAGTTCCAGGAAGTGGTATTCCAACAAATAATACTAGTCCCCAATATCCTAATTTTTCTATTTGGCTTTTATGTTTATCAACTTTTTTATCCAACCATAAAGCCACTGATTTTATTTTTTTAATTTCACTAGTTCTCATTCTATTCAAAATCTTATTTATAAGCCATAATATAAAAGGTATTGGTATAATATTTCCAATAATACAAATAATATAACTTATAACTGGATCCATATCAAATAATGCTGCAGCTATTAAACCACCTCTTAATTCAAGTATAGGACATAACGATATAAAAAAAACTACTAATTCTTTCATAAATGGTATTGATATAAATGAACCCGTGATACCTATCAAACTTTTTACTATTTTATCAACCATATTAACTCCTCCTATATAATATCTAATAATATATTATTTCTCTAAAAATATTGTACCATAAAATTTTAAATATTTAAACATCATCAGCTACCTGTACTCACCATATTTTACACATAAAATATTTCTTTTTAATTTTGAAAGTATTTTTCATAACTTGCTTAAAACATTTTAAAACTCGAACTAAAAAGTCCGAGTTTAGTATTTATCTGGTGTACCCGATTGGAATCGAACCAACGACCTATTGCTTAGGAGGCAATCGCTCTATCCTACTGAGCTACGGATACAAGTAAAGACCTACATATGTAAGTCTATTTTATTATATTTAGTATAAAAAGTAAATAAAGATTTAAAATATAAGTTAATTTATAGCCGAATTTTTTTGACACTTCACCTACACTTAATACTTTATCAACTAAACTAACAATCCAGCTTTCCGCATATTTTGGAATTTTATAATCTACAGGGAACATATGTGATTTGATAATATTCTCTTCTTTTTCTGATAATTCAAAATAATTTGAAGCATTCTGTAATGCATTATTAGGATGTTTTATCGTAAATAATGCTATTTTATCCTTTATCTTATCACAATCACTTATTTCCTCAATATAGAAATCATGTAGAAGACCACCCCTAGCAACATCCTTATAATCTAATTTTAAAGATTTTGCTATTATATATGAATAATATGAAACTTTAAGAGAATGATCTAATCTAGTTGTATTATGATGCTTAATATTTGCCATTTTCTTAAATTCTTCGTTTTTTAATATATTATTTATAATTAACAGGTATTCTTCATCTTTTGTGTATTTCGTCATACCTTAATATTCACCTCAAGTACTACTACATTATATCATACTTTTTAAAAAATTATAATGTCTTTTATAACTATTTTTTCGATAAAATTGAATAATCCTTTAAAATAAAGGCTTATTCAATAGTTAAAAGTTGTCCACTAGGTTGAATTTCGATATAGGTATTTCCATCATTTACCTTTATAATAGTTCCATCATTATATTTATATATTGTTTTACTTGATCTAGATGATTTTTCCCAAGTTATAGGAACTGCATATCCTTCAGATATATAAAAACCAGTACCCTTTCCTATGTTTTCGAGAGTTTGCCTACCTTTATCATCACCACTAATTGTACTATTTGATATTTGATATGTTATTATATTTTTAGCAGTGTACTGGCTACCAGTAACATAGTCTTTATGTATATAAGTGTTTTGAAATCTTTTATATACTTTATTAACACTATCATATTCAAAAGATGTAGATCTACTTGATGAGAATACAATATTTATTTTATTTGCAGGTTTAGCACCATCTAAATTAGATAACGCTAAAGATTTTACACTATAGTCTAACAAAGATTTTTCATCTGTAGTTTTTCTATAGCCATAATAATCCGCACCTTTCATTATATCATCAGTTGTTGTAAATGCCGTATGTTCTAAAGCAAGACCTAATGTTCTATCTCGTGTATATCCAGTATAACTCATAAAATTAATATTATCGACACCTAAAGTTTGAATATCACTTTGAGCTTGTGGACTCCATCCAAAATGAACATAAATTGCATCATTTTCAAGTGCATAATCTAAAAAATAATGCCTAGATGATCTAACAGATCCAATTCTATCTAAATTTTTATCTTTATATAAAGCCATTAATCTAGTATAACCGCCTTCTACTATCATTTCATATACTAAATATGCGTCTTGCAAACCGCTTTGATATCCCCACACAGTTGAAATATTATTAATCATAACTGCATATGGTCTACTATTAGAATCTATATCTATTATTTTTGGTTTTTCTAATGTTACCTCTTTTTTCTCTTCTTTTTTTTCTTCTTTCTTAATAGCATCCTTATTTGATCCTTTTCCGGTATCAGGTTTTATATTGATATATACAAATATCACTACACCAATTACTAATAAAAATATTAAAAAAAACAATAGTCTTTTACCTTTTTTATTTAATTTTCTTTTCTTTTTCATACACACCACCTTGTATTAAGTATAACAGATAAGACGATTTTTATAAATATATTTTCCAATATTTATAAAAAGAATCAACTTTCGTCAACTCTTACTTTAGAAAATTTTTGATATTCTTCTATAATAGAATTACTTTTATAAAGTTTATCTATTTCGTTACTTATTTTAATACACATATTAAATTCACTATCGTTAAATTCTATTTTTCCTGGCATAGTAATTAGTATAAATAATAAACCTAATTCGTATTTTTTTAAAGGATAAACTTTCTCATATCTTTTTAAAAGTTCAAAAAAATCAAAATCCATAAAATGATTATTATATAAATTGTATAAATCAAATATAGGTATATCTACTTTTGCTTTATCCCAACTTATCAAAAAATCCTTATTATTTTTTATATAATGAGACAAATCAAGATTGTTATGTACTATTGTTAGTCTCATCTTCGTTAATCCATTAATCTCATCAAGCCATCTTTCAATATAATTTCTACCTAATTCTATTGATTTAAATATAAAACTAATATTTCTAGCTAAAAGATATTCACTTGGACTCATAAAAACTTTATCATCTATTATAGATATTATATCCGTATAATATTCGTATAAGTATTCAAAATTATTTGATAAATCTTCATATATTCTTTTATACTCATCTTCACTAGTTTCTTTATAATGTGTTGTTTTACTGTGTAAAAGAGAAACTAAATCAATTAAATCTTCTATTTTTTGTTCCTCAGGTATATCTATATCATCAACATATTTAGAAACCACATATTGCTCATTACTTATTATTTCAGGATAGTAATTAAAGTTTCTAGTTTTCAGATAATTAAATATATAATCTTTATTTCTATTTTTTTTAATTGCTAGTTTACCTATGTTAGTGTCAGCTAATATTACATTACCTTTTTTTTCATATCCTATTGCTCTTATATCACAATCTTTTAATAAATCACTAATCTCTTTCATATGAATTTGGTATTATTATTTTATCACCTAATTGTAAATTACTTAAATCGTTATATTTTTTTAATTCTTCTTCTGTTACATTGTATTTTTCCATTATACTTTCAATAGAATCACCATCTCTTAATATAAATACATTATATGTAACATATACCTCACTATCACTAGAGAATTGATTAAATAAAGAATTGATTTTTTCTTCAACTATTTCAGATTCTTTATCTCTTATATCCTCTTCTTTTAAAGTTTCCTTTTTTATATTAATTTCCTCTTCTTTATTCTTATTTAATTGTTCTTGTACATTATTTTCAGTTATAACATCATCACTTACTACCTTTTGTTCAACCATAGAATCAGTTTCATCTTCATCCTCACAATCTAATACTTCTCTTTCAATATTTTCATCCTTTAAATCTTCTATATCTATCAAAGGTTTTTCTTGCAGTTTATCAACTAACACATCTATACAAATTGAAAGTACATTATTATTAACAATTTCATAATAAAAATCATCTATATCTATTACAGCTTTTTGAGTATCATATCTATCATCTATAACTATTTCAAAAGGAATAGTTAACTCAAAAGGTTCTACTGTAGTACTTTTATCACTAACTTTATATTCACCACTAACAATAAAATCACCAGATATTGTATCATTTACAAGGTTCAAAGTATTTTCTAATGAAATACTAGTAATTTCACTTAAATTAGTTTTAAAAATTACATCTTTTTTAAAAGGTATTATATTTTTCATAAACATCTCCTATCAATAAATGTTATGAAAAAAATTTATAAATATGAAAATTTTTAATATACAAAAGTAAAAACTGATATTTATAGTTAATATCAGTTATTTCTATCTACAAACCAAATACCGCTTATATCACAACTACTACTTGAAGGTGTCGGAGATGGCATTTCAAGTTTTATTAAAGAAGGAATTTTAAAACCAGAGCCGAATGCTATGCAGGTACCAGGCTGTAAAAATTTAACTTTTTTTGTTATTTCATTTGTTATATTAGGAACCATTTGACTTACATATTCTACATCAGACGGATGCAATAATTTAAATACTAAGAAATTGCTACATTGTGAAAGTGCAGTAGTAGATAGCTCTGAAGGTCTTTGTGAAATTAAGCCAAGTAAAATACCATATTTTCTACCTTCTTTTGTTATTCTATCAAATATATTATATCCTATAACATTTATATCAGAATCATTTTGTACATATCTATGGGCTTCTTCTAAAATTATATGTATAGGTACACTAGCTCTTTTTCTTAAACTCTTTGAGTACTCAAAAAATATTCTAGAATATATTTTAGTCAATGTTTTTGCAAATCTATCATCTATATAATTTATATTAAAATTTATAATTTGAGCCTTCCTACCATTTTCTATAGTAAGTATTTCTTTAATAAATTCTTCTTTAGAACAATATTTATCGATATCAAAAAACTTAGAATAATTACTATTTATAATTCCTCTTAGTCTTACCTTTAGAACATTATAATCATCATATACCTTATCACTACTTAAAATTCCTTCAGAAATTAGCGCAAATTCAAAAGCATCATATAAATCTTTAAGAGTATACTTAAAACTTCCATCTGGTAGACTTAAATTAACTTCATCAGTTAAAAATTGACTTATAAATGTAGTTAAAAGCTCCATTTCTCGAATTTTTCCAGTACTATCTATTAACAAACATTGTTTTAATGGTCTCGTATACCCTGGTTGATATATTGGAGTATCTAAATTTAAATCTTTTGTATTATAATGTGTTAAAATTGAGAATATTTGATCCCTTATTTGAGCAGGAGCCTTGCCACTTGCTAATATATCAAGAAGTGCACGAGCAATAATGTCATTTTTACTCTTAATTACTTCCCTTTCATCTCTTGCAAATATTGTAACTAATTTCATTGCTTTTTCAATTATAGGTAACTGTGTTCTACTTTCTGCTTCCAACAATAATGCTATATCATCAACTGTAAATAACCATAAAGGTATTTTTATATTTTGAACTGACTCATCATCTATGTTAGTCGTATACATCTTAAAATTAATTTCAGGTACTTTTTTATGTAAATCTGCAAAAGCACTTTGATATTCTCCATAAGCATCAAAAATAACTATACTGGCCTTATAAGCAATTGAATTTCTTTTTTCAAATAAATTTTGAAGTATTCTAGCTACACAACAAGATTTACCACTTCCTGTAGATCCAAATATAGCAAAATGATTGCTAAAAAACGAATTTATGTTAACACCAATATCTATATCTTCGTATATTGGACTTTTACCAATTAAAAGATCTAATTTTTCATTATAGCTTGGCATTCCTATTATATAATTTATCTTATCCTTAGAAATTAATCTTGAAGTTGCCTGAAAAGATGGTTTTTTAGATATTCCAAAAATGAATTTATCATTATTAAATTCACCTAATAAATTTATGTAAGCAATATTATTTTTAACATCAGTTATTTCTCCAATGAATTTTCTATGACTATCCTCTAATATTACATATAAATTTATAATATTTTGCATTTCAGCTAAATTAATACTTAAATCTAATAAAACTATATTATCTTGGATTCCAATTATCTTACCTAACATAACATCACCTATTATTATAATTATACCTTAAATGAAAATAAAAAAAAAGCATTGTTCAATACTTTTCTAAATATTTCTAATCTTTTTATCAATTTTCTTAACTATTCCTTTATTAAATCTATAATCACTGTAACTAATAACATCATTTTTTCTTAGAACATATATCATTCTATCTTGAAATAACTCATCCATAAATATTTGTGGATGTTCTTTATATATAGCACTTAAACTCTGATAATATTCTATTTTTCCTATAAGAAATGGTAAATAACTTTTTTTAAATTTTTCATTAGATGTTTGTTTACTATGACTAATTAAAACAAGGCAATCAAAAGCTATAGAATCAGCAATACTTTCTTCATCATAAGACGAATATTTATATATAACACTATCTATTGAACCTCTTTTGACATACTCTTCATGGTAAATTTTATTATCATCTTTTATATCACATGAGTTTAATAATACGATTATATCGTTTATTATATTTACTCTTTCATCATAATGTTCATCTTTAAACTCACGCGCTTCTGATAAATAGTCATATACATTTTTCACAATTAAATCAGTTAACAAATTATTATCAGCATAATAATGCATTATATTCTTAAGACATTTTAAACTATTTAAGCCATACAGAAATTTATTATTTTTTCTAGAATATAATTCTTGTTTAACATTAAATATTACAGAATTTATTAATTTATAAAATACATAATCTGAATCTTTTAATTCCACTGTATCTCACTATCCCTTCTCAATACTTCATATATTTCATCATACTTTTTTACAGGTATAAATGTTATTTTATCTTTTATTTCGTCAGGTATATCGTCTAAATCTCCAATATTTGAATATGGTATAAATATTGTTTCAATATTATTTATATATGCACCGATTATCTTTTCCTTTATACCACCAACACCTAAAATATTTCCTCTCAAAGTTATTTCTCCAGTCATTGCAATTTTATTACTAACTTTTAGATTCGAAAGTGTACTTATAAGACAAGTTGTTATCGCCACACCAGCACTAGGTCCTTCTTTTTTTATTGCAATGTTTGGAATATTAATATGAATATCCCTTTTAAATAGTTCATAATCAATATTAAATTTTTTATAATTTGATTTTATATAACTAAGTGCTACTTTTGCACTTTCAAGCATCATATCACCCATTGATCCAGTAAATGTTAAATTACCCGATCCGTCATAATAATTAGCTTCTATAGGTACAATATCTCCACCAAAATTAGTATAAGCAAGACCATTTACAAGACCAATCTCACCTGATATGACTTCGTTTTCATATATCCTTTTTCCTAAATAATTTTTTATATTTTTAATAGTTATATTTAATTTTTGATTAGACATAATCTTATCAGTTATAATTTTTCTTATTATTTTTAATAATAGACGCTCCAATTCTCTTACACCGGATTCCTTTGTGTAAAATCTAATTATTTCTAATATATCATCATCACTTATTTTTATATTTTTTATATTATAATCATTAGAGATTGTTGGTATTAAATACTTTTTAGCTATAGATAGTTTTTCTAATTCAGTATAACCATTTATATTTATAATTTCTAATCTGTCTTTTAAGGCATTTGGAATTAAATTTATATCGTTTGCTGTTGTAATAAATAAAACTTTAGATAAATCGTATTCCTCTTCTATATAATTATCCTTAAAATACTTGTTTTGTGTACTATCAAATACATCAAGTAAAGCACTCATAGGATCTCCCTTATAATTATTTGACATTTTATCAATTTCATCTATCAAAAAAAGAGGATTAGAGCTTTTGGCCCTTTTTATACCATCTATTATTTTACCAGGTGCGGATCCTAAATATGTCCTAGTATGACCTTTAATAAAAGCTTCATCATCAACACCACCCATAGATATTTTAACAAAATTTCTACCTATGCTTTTTGCAATTGAATGAGCAAGTGTAGTTTTACCTACGCCTGATGGGCCAACTAAACATAAAATTGGTGCGTTTACATTATTTGACAATTTTTTGACAGCTAAATATTCTATTATCCTATACTTTACATCATCTAAGCCATAATGGGTTTTATCAAGACTATCCTTAACTTGATTTAAATCATCGATATCTGTTGTATAAATTTGCCAAGGTAAGTCTAACATATAATCGATATAACTTTTAACACTATTCATCTCTGGAGCAAAGTCTGACATTTTTTCATATCTATCGATTTCATATAAAATTTTATTTTTTATATCTTCACTCGCATTAATTTTTTCTACTTTTTCTTTTAATTGTTCTATTTCTTCTTGTTTTGGTGATAATTCACCTAATTCTTGTTTTAATAGCCTTATTTTTTCTTTTAAATAAAGATTTTTTTGTTCCTCATCTAATTCTTTTTTTACTCTACCTTCAAGATTACTTTCAATATTAAATAATTGTAATCCCTTATACATATCTTCAAGAAGCATTTCTACTCTTTTCATAGCATTAGTCTCTATCAAATATGACATAATTTTTTCATTATCTAAAGATAAATTATTAGCTATAACATCTGTTATCTTACTTAAATTACTTTCTTCTGAAATGCTTGATAAAAAACTATCACTCATATAAGGAACTTTTTTTATGTAATCATCCAGTTCTGAATAAAGTTTTCTAATAAAAGCATTTTTTGTATTTTCATCTATTTCTTGATTAGGAATTGTTGATAGAATAGATTCAATAGAATCTTTATCGATATCAAGATATGAAAGAACAATAGCTCTTTCAATTCCCTTTAAAACAACTCTAGTTTTACCATTTGGAAGTTGCAATTTACTAGTTATTTTTGCAATGGTACCAATACTAGGTAATTCATTTATATTTATATTTTGATCTATAGAAAAATTAGTTACGACAAATAATTTATTATCGTGAAATAATTCTGATTCATCTATAACATTCTTACTTATTTCATCGTCAAATTCAAATCTTATTATAGATTCAGGCATAAGGACTGTGCTATTTAATATTATAACTGGTAAATTTAATTTCAAGTTGCACCTCCCTCAAATACTGATTTCTATTATAGTTAAATGAAATATAAATGTCAATAAAATTAGTGTTTTTTATACTAAAAAAATTGCGCCGAAATCAGCACAATTTATATTATTATTTTACTACTATATTAACCAATTTTTTTGGTATAACAATTACTTTAGCAATTTCTTTACCATTAGTGAAATTTTTTACATTTTCTATAGTTAATGCAAGTTTTTTCATTTCATCTTCAGTGGTAGATGAACTTACATCTATTTTACCTCTTACTTTTCCATTAACTTGAACAACCATAGTAAATGTTATATTTTCTAGTTTATTTTCATCATACTCTAACCAAGTTGAATTACAGAATTTATCACCTAATTCATACATTTCGTTTAATTCTTCTGTTATGTGAGGCGCAATTGGATTTAATAGTTGAAGAATTGTTCTATAATCTTTTGTTGTAATATTATCTAATTTTTCTAATTCATTCAATAATATCATAATAGCAGAAATAGCCGTATTATATTTTATACTATCTAAATCTAAAGTCACTTTCTTTATTGTTTGATTCATAAGAATTTCTGTTTCTTTAGAATACTCATCTGATTTAATTAACTTTTCACCTAGTCTATATATTCTATCTAGGAATTTTTTACAACCTTTAAGACCATTTAAAGACCAAGCTGCATCTTTTTCATAATCACCAATAAACATTTCATATGTACGAAGTGCATCACTTCCAAACTCTTTTATAATATCATCAGGATTTACTACATTTCCCTTAGACTTACTCATTTTTTCTCCATTTGGTCCTAATATCATACCGTGACTAACACGAGTCCATATCATTTCTTTATTTGGAACAAGGCCTATATTATATAGAAATTGAACCCAAAATCTAGCATAAAGCAAATGTCTAGCTACATGTTCCATACCACCGTTGTACCAATTTACTTTACCCCAATATTTCATCGCATCCATGCTTGCAAATTCTTTATCATTGTGAGGATCCATAAATCTTAAGAAATACCAAGATGAACCTGCCCAGTTTGGCATTGTATCTGTTTCTCTTTTAGCAGGGCCACCACATTTAGGACAAGTTGTATTTACCCAATCTGTAATTTTAGCAAGTGGGCTTTCACCATTATCAGTTGGTTCATATTCTGTAACATCTGGTAAAAGTAAAGGCAAATCCTCTTCATTCATTGGCACCCAACCACATTTTTCACATTTGATCATTGGAATTGGCTCACCCCAGAATCTTTGCCTTGAGAAAATCCAATCCCTCATTTTATAATTATTAACTCTTCTAGCTATTCCTTTTTTCTCTAACATCTTAGTTATAGCTTCCTTAGCATCACTTACTTTTAAACCACTAAATTCACAAGAATTAATTAAAACAGAATCTGGGTTTTCTAAATAGTCATATTTTTCATATGCTTTTTCCTTAATATTACCACCAGTTATAACTTCAATTACATCTAGATTATGAGCCTGTGCATACTCAAAATCTCTTTGATCGTGAGCTGGAACTGCCATAACTGCACCAGTACCATAATCACCAAGTACAAAATCTCCTAAAAATATTGGAACTTCTTTACCATTTACTGGATTTATAGCTTTAACACCTTTTACTTCTACACCACTTTTGCCTTTATTAAGTTCAGTTCTGTCCATACTTGATTTTTTCAAAGTTTCTTCTATATAAGCATTTACTTCATCTTTGTTTTGAACCCTAGGCATAAGCTCCTTTATAAGCTTACCATCTGGCGCTATACAAAAGAATGTAATACCATATATAGTTTCAATACAAGTTGTAAATATAGAAAACTTACCACCATCTTTTATATCTATGTCTACTTCTACACCTGTTGATTTACCAATCCAATTAATTTGACCTAATTTTATTTTGTCGGCAAAATTAGTATCATCCAATCCTTTTAACAAATCTTCTGCATAATTACTCATTCTAAGCATCCATTGAGATTTTTCTTTTTGAATAACAGGAGAACCGCATCTTTCACATACTCCTCCAGCTGCGTCCTCATTAGATAATACAACTTTACAATTTGGACACCAATTGACTTTTACTTTATCCTTATATGCCATTCCATTTTTGTAAAATTGTAAAAATTGCCACTGAGTCCATTTATAATACTCTGGATCAGTTGTAGAAAATTCACGACTCCAATCAAATGAAAAACCTAAAGATTGCATTTGAGATTTAAAAGTTTTAATATTTTCACGAACAGCATCTTTTGGATGAATATGATTTTTGATAGCATATTGTTCTGCAGGTGAACCAAAAGCATCCCATCCCATTGGATAAAGAACATTGTAACCTTGCATTCTTTTCATACGAGCTATTGCATCTTGAGCTGCATAACTTCTTACATGTCCTACATGTAATCCTGAACCTGATGGATATGGAAATTCAACTAAAATGTAATATGGTGGTTTTTCACTACCATTTTCAGCTTTAAAAACTTGAGAAGTTTCCCAATATTTTTGCCATTTTTTTTCTATTTTTTCAAAATTATACATACTATTTACCTCCTCTTTCACCATAATAAGTACCTATTAAATGATATATTACTAAAACTAAGACTAGAAGTGTTATTAAACCTACTGATATTTCTATAATCAGTTTATCAAATAAACAAACGACATATACTGTTGTAGATAAAATGAAGGAATTTGCTAAGCATACCTTGTTTGCTATTTTTTTTAAATTTTTATCTGTTATTTTTACTTTATATCTATATTTTAAATATTGCATTTCTTTACCTTCAGGAAATTTTTTTAAAATATTTTTTCTACTTAGAACAAAAATAAAATAAAATAAATAAGATATAATAAAAGTAATTAAATATAATAATAAATCCTTCATAAATCATCTCCTAAAAAAAATCACATCCATATAAGGACGTGATTATATAATCCGTGGTACCACCTTAATTCATGTATTTCTACATCTTTTTAGCAATAACGCGCTAAACCGTCATAAGAAACTCCAAAGCAAGTTCATAATCACTATTTAAAAGTTTTCACCAAACACTTTTTCTCTAAAAAATAGATAAATTATTACTACTCTTTTTCACAGTCTTTGCTTTTTATACACATATTATATTACACATCTTTAATATATTCAAGTAGTTTTAATAATAAATCTATATATTTTCTATCTATATAATCTTTACCACGAGCAAGCTTTCTTATTTCTATTCTTTTCTTTTTAATATCTAAATCTTTAGAAAACATAATATCATCTATTTTTTGTTTAACAGTAGTTTTTATAGGTAAATCACTTACAATAGATATTATGTCCTCACCTACAATTCTTAAGGCATCTATTTCTATATCAGCTCCACTACACATTATTGTAAGTTGTGTGTTAGTAGGTACATTATCAATTTCTATTATTAAATCATTATCTTCAGTATGACTTTTATTTTCAACTTGATTACCACCAACATAACTAATTATTCTGGTTGCCTGTTTTGTGTTTCTAAATCTTATTTTATAATTTCTAGTTTCAGGTAATATTCCAGTTTTTCCTCCAACTGGAAGAATTATCAATTTGTAATCATTTTTTTTATATAAAAATTCTATATTAGTTATTGTATAATTACCCTTTAAATAATTATTAGTAATTCCATCATCTTCATATATGCTATATGTATTATTTGTGCCAGGAAAAATTTGTATTTCCATATTTCTTGGTAATCCAGTATCATTAAACTCATTTAATGAAATAGGAATAATAGTTCCAGCCTTCACAAATACAGGATAATCCTCATCTTTATAAAACGAAGTATACTTTTTATTTCCGTTAAATTTTTTACCAGTAAAAAAATCATACCATATACCATCTGGTATATATAGTTTATGAATAGCTCTATTCATTACATAATCTTTTTTAGATATTATAGGACTAACTAAAAGTTGTGAGCCAAAAAAGTATTCATTTCTATACATTGAATCATCGTATAAACTTGGATATCTATAATAAATAGGTTCAATTAGTGGTTTGCCATACTTAAAATATTTATATGCTTCTGTATAGATATATGGTATCAATTTATATCTCAAATTTAAATAATCAGTTGCTATTTTAGAAGTTTTTATTCCCCATTTCCAAGGTTCTCTTTTATAGTATTTTCCACCATCTGAACCCAATCTTAATATTGGCGAAAACACTCCTAACTCAATAAATCTAGTAAATAATTCATTATCTTCTATACCACCAGTAGTTCCACCAAAATCATGACTCCAAAAACTAACACCTAAATTAGAAGCCAATATATTAAACTGTGGTATATTTTTAAGTGTGTCCCAACTTACAGTTGATCTTCCAGCATATGTAACAGGATACCTATGAGCAGCTATTGTTGAGTTATTAGCGCTTATTAAAGGTCTTTTTAAAGGATTCCTAAAATTATCATAATAAAGATAATGTTTTAAAATCATAAGTCTATCTAAATTTTTTTTATCAAATGTCTCCAAAGAATAAAAATTAACACCATAACTATTTAAAGGATGAATTAATAATTTTAAAAACGCATCTACTGTTCTTGGATCATATAAATTAAAATCAATACTCCCTGAGACATCTTTTATATAATTTTTTAATTTATCAAAGCTTTTACTACCAACTTTAAAATTAATAGGATCCTCTATTGAAAGAGCAGTATATATATTTTTCTCTTTTAAAATATCAATTATTTTTTTAGGATTTTCATAACTTTCAATAAATTCAAAATTATTATTTAATTGCCAATTATTTAAAATAAAAATTGATATAGGAATGTTGTTTATTGAAAATTTTTTAGTTATATTGACTATGTCTTTTTCACTATAATTTTCAGCTTTATTCCACCAATTTCCAAGTGCATATCTCGGTATTAAAGGTGGATAACCAGTAATCATAAAATAATCATTTAAACAATAATAAAAATCTTTACCATATAAAAATACATAAATATCGATATGTTTATCTTTATTTTTTATAAATTCACCATTTTCAGTTATATAAGCACTATTTGAATCATCAATAGAAGCAAATCCATCCAAGGAATATAAACCTTTTTGTATTTTACTATCCTTATCGTTTTTTAATTTATATGCACTTGCACCATAATTTCTTACTTCTGGATGTCTATAATACCAAGTTTTATCATTGCCTATTAAATTTATTTTTAAATTATTAGTTGGTGATATTTTGCCTCCATAAAATTTTTTATTTTTTACATAATAAAGTTCAAAATATTTTGTCGTTATTTTTAATAAACTATTGTTCTCTTCAACTTTAAAATTAGGTTTAGGGAAATTTCTATACCATACAAGTTCAGTCGGATAATCTTGAAATGTACCTGTTTCACTATATTCGAGTCTAACTAATCTTTCTGTAAGGACTGTGATTCTATATTTACTACCCTTGAATACACATTCATCGTTAGCTTTAGACTTAGCTAAATCAAGTTTAAATTGATCACCCAAATCATACATGATATCACCTCTCCCTATTATTCACATTATAATTATAACATTTTATTTAATTTTTTCCAATAGAAAAGCACAAAGTTGTGCCGTTATAAGATTTTTACTTTCTCAAATTTTTACTAACCATTTCAATATCCGTTGTAAGTTGCTCTATTCTAGAAATTATTCTATTGGCCTTAACTTCATCAACACCATTTTTTGAATTTGACAAATGGCTTTCTAATTCTTTTAAATTTAAATTAGATGTAAAAAAAGTTGTTAATTTATTATCCATTCTGTATTGTAATAATGGGCATAAAATTTCATCTCTATTCCAACTTGTTAAGTTTTCAGCTCCTATATCATCAATAAGTAAAAGTGGAACAGATTTAACATATTCATATTTATCATTAAAATCATTGTTGAATGCTTGCCTTAAAAATTCAGGCCAAAATATAATGCTACTTTTATAGTTCTTTTTTGCTAATTCATTAAAAATAGCTGCTATTAAATATGTTTTCCCACAACCAAAATTTCCATGTAAATATAATCCCTTGCATTCTTTTTTTGATTCATAATCATCTAAAAAATCCATTAAATAATTTATTGTTTTAAATCTATTTTTATCTGTTTTATAAATATTATCCAAACAAGCTTCTTTTACATATTCTGGAGTATTAAAGAATTTTATATTATTTTTATATTTATTTTTATTTTCATATTGAACCTTATATTTACAAGGCTTATAAATGAATGATAAACTTCCATTTATATTTATTGGTAAATAACAATAACCTTCAACTTTATTTAAGCAGTTAAGTAAACCTTTACAATTTTTACAATTATCAAACTCTTTAGCACATTCATTAATTATTGATGTATATTTTTTTAAAATGGATTCATCTAATTTTAAATTTTTAGTTATAGCTTTAAAATTTGTATCAGCCTTTGCCTTTTTAAATTCTGAATCTAAATCAATTTCCTTTGTATCTATACTACCTATATTTTCTAAAACATTATGCATAACTAACTCCTTTTCATACGATCCTCTAATTTTTTTATTTCTTCTTCCGTTGCAATATCTTCTTTAATATCTTTATTAAACCATTCAGGTGTAGCTGATACCTTTTTTACAGTTTTAGCTACATTAATCTTTTTATTATTTCTATATTCTTTTTCAGCTATATTCATCGCATCTTCAACTGTTTCTATTCCACTTTTGCTCCACTGCGATGCGATAACTTCTACAAATGATTTAATAAGCTTATTATTGTTTATTTTTAAAACATAATCTATTAATACATTAACGACACCTGGTTTTAAATTCAAATCTATAAGTAAATAGGATATTATATTTAAATCACTACTTGTTGGATTTCCTGTCTTATATTTACTATGGATAAAGTCATATGGAGTTGTAGTTTCAAAAATATGAATCATCTTCGATCTATTTGAGGTATCTAAATTTTCTTTTCTTAAATATTCTGGTTGATTCTTATATATGATACTTGGAAGTTTTCCAACATGGTCATATCTATAATATTTATTAGCATTCTCTTGAAGTAATTTCTTATCAATAGTATGTCTTTCTGTAGTGGAATTTCTTATAAGTTCTATCATATCATCATTATCATAATTATATATGTATGCGATTTTATAAAGAAAATCTTTCATATCTTTTGTTATAGTTTTTTTATTTAGTAAATCTTCACTAATCAAACTAAGTATAGTATTAATGTCTATTTTAGATAAAATTTCTAATTTTCTATAATTTGATTTTTTTATATCATAAATTAAATTATCAGTTAAAGGAACACTTGAAAAAGCAAATACATCACTAAATTTACTCGTAATATCATCATATTCCTTTAAATTTATTTTAGGTATTTTAAAATAGCTAATTATTCTTTCATACTCTAGTTTACCAATCGCATTAAATAATGCTGTATTAAGTATTGGATTATTTATAAATTCAGATGCGTTTATAGGAGAATACAATTCATATACATAGCTATTTATATTACCTTTTTTTAGGTATGTTTTAATAAGGCCTATAGCTTCCAGCTTTACTTTAGCATCAATAAATTCAGAATTACTCATTAACATATCCCTCAATATATGATGATGAGTCCATTCATTTGAAATAAGTTCAGATTTATCTAAATAAGACCAAAATGTATAATATAAACTTATAGCCTGATATCCTACTATAGGTTGATATAATAACATAAGTATATTTCTATCTTTGTCATTTAAAGTTGTCTTATTTACAACTATAAAAGTATCTGCAGGAAGTATATTCATGAAAAGCCTCCAATCTATACATATAGTTTAACATATTTAAAAAGAAAAAAAAAGAATTATTGTGTAACTCTTTTTCTAAATGTTAAATATATAATAAGTATTCCTATAGACAACACTGCTCCACCTATTATCCAATACATTATACTATTTTTTCCAGTATCAGGTACATCTACTACTACTTTTTTATTATATAGTGTTATATTGTATCCATCTACTTTGAAATATTGAAGAGCCTCATTTTTTTCTTCTTCTGTCAATTCTACTTTATCAGGTATGTCATCCTCTTCTTCCATATCTTCATCTAAATCTAAATCTGAATCTTCCTCAGATTCTAAGTCGCTTACATCCCATGGTTGACATTGATTATTTTCTTCTGTTATTAATTCTATCTTTTTTATTATTACTTCTCTTGATAAATTTAACTGGAAGTAATATCTATATTTCAAAGGTTCATATCCTTCTGGTGAAATTGTCTCTGTTAATACATAATATTTAGGTGGTAATACTATTGCTTCTGATATTTCTTCTTCACTATCAAATTCTGATACTATATTACATTCATTATCTTGTATTAATATGTGTGAACCAGTTAATTTATTATCTGTTTCCAAATCTTTTTTTGTAAATCTAAATCTTCTTTCTGCATTATATATTGTAAGTACCTTACCATCTGTTTTAAAGTAATTACTATTTCCCACTATCTTTATTATTCTTATATTTCCATCATCATCTAAATCAAATGTGCAACTTCCAAATAATTTCTCATAACCCAATAGTGGTTCACCTTCTGTTAATACATATCTTCCTGGTGGTAAATCTATTGCCTCATCATTAAATTTAAACCTTTTTACTTCTTCTCCATCCTCTTTTGAAATTATGATTTCTGCACCAACTAAACTCATATCTGTATCAAGGTCTTTTTTTTGCATTCTTATTTTTACTTTTGAATTATATATTTTTAAAGTACTTCCTGATATTACAAAATCATCCGCAGTATATTTATCATCACCTGTTATTGATACAAAAGTTATCTTTCCTGTATTATCGATTTTAAATGTATATTTTCCTTTAAATCTTCTATATTCTGGTGGTGCATATGTTTCTGTTAATACATATGTGCCTGCTTCTAAATTTATTTCTGGAGCCTCATTTGATATGGTAAATCTTTGTACAACATCACCATTTTGTTTTGATATAACTAACTGTGATCCTACTACAAATTTAGAATCTTCTTCCTTATCCACCTTTTTTGGAATAATTGTTATTTCATCATTAAATACTGTTGTCTCCCTGGTATTTGAATTTATTTGAATATTTTGAGTACTTGTATTTACTTTATATCCTGGTGCAGGAGATGTTTCTTTTAATACATAACTCCCATATGGTATTTTTGTCATTGTTATTTTACCACTTGCGTCTGTTTTTTTCTTACCTATCTCATTTCCATCAATATCTTTTGCTGGAGTAGTTCCATCACTATTAAATAATTGGAACTCTGCATCTTTTACCTTTTTGTTTGTTTTTGAATCTTCTTTATTTATTATTAATTCTCCCCAAGGGTTTACTTCTGCTGTTACTGAATCAGATAAATCAGTTGTTATTGTTTTAGGTGTTGTTGTTGTAGTAGATTGCTGTTTATAACCTACTTTTCCCAATCTTTGATCATGAGCTACATCAAAACCAGCTCTGTAATAAACTCTAACTACAGGTATTATTTTTGTAACAGTTGTTCTTGTAGTTTCCGTATTTTCATATGAACCACTAACTGTAATCGTAAAACTAGTTTTTGATGCCGAATTTGATGGTACTCTCAAATATAATGTTTTAGCACTTGTTGAGCTTCCAGATGTTAATTTTTGTCCTCCATTACTTTCTGACACTATTATTGATCCACTATAACTTACAGTGTACTTTCCTGATTTTAACCCTGAGTGTTCAATACTTATTGTTCCAGTATAATCTCCTGTTACTGATGATCTAGTCAACGAAACAGATGATTGAGTTATATTTAATGTTCCCGTATTATGTGTCGTATCTTTAGTTGTTGATGAATTTGATACTACACAACTATCACTAGAATCCTCTTTCTCCCAAATATAATGTTGAATAGCATATTGATCTATAATTTCTGAAGTCGTTATATATGTAATTGTTTCTGATAAATTTCCTGGCCTAGTTAAAGCACCCGCACTTACAGCAGCCTCAAGACCACAAGCAAGTCCAGTTCCTTCAATAGTTTCATTATTTACATTTGTATGTAAATAATCTCCCCAGTATTTCATACCAATATCCAAACAAAATACTGGATTATTGTTAGAATCAGCATACTTACATGTTCCAAAATATTCGCCACTATCTTCAGTACTTTTTCCAGATGCTGTAGTATATTTTGTATGATTGCAAGTTGGATCAACAGAACTACCAGTTATTGCGTAAAATGAATCCTCTGCATATACACTGTTTACACATAAGAACAACACTATTAACAAAGTAAATATTTTTGTTAATTTTCTCATACTCATTCACCTACTCTAATAAAATTATAAAACAAATAAAGTAAATTGTAAAGTTTTTTTTGCATATTCTAGCTTATTTTATAAAATGTGAAACAATCAATTATTAAATATTATAAATAATATTTAAATTCGACAAAAAAAGAAACTCAAAAGTTTCATTTTTGTACTAATTCTTTAAATTTATTTCCTTTTTCTTCAAAATTTTTAAAATATTCATAACTACTAGCTGCAGGGCTCATTAAACAAATTTTACCCTTCTTTGTTACTTTTTTAGCTTTCAAAACTGCATTTTCTAGTAATTCTATATAATAGATATTCTTGTTGCAATTCATACTTTCTAAACATTTACCAACTTTATAACCAGTTGTAGGCATACAAATTAAATTTGAAATATTACAATCATATAAATACTCTATCAATGGGGTATAATCAATACCTCTATCCATCCCCCCAAATATTAATGTATCAACATCTTTCAATGCCTCAATTGCATTAATAGTAGCCATAGGGATCGTTGCAATAGCATCATCATAATAAGTAATACCATCTATAGTTCCAACGCATTCCATTCTATGAGATAACGGTTTAAAACTATTTATACTATCTCTTACTAAATTCATATCTAAATCTAATATTTTTGATACTAATAGACAAAACATAATATTAGATAAGTTATGAGAACCAATTAAATTTCTACTATCATTTTTATTGTATAAAACTTCGTTATTAAATACAACTTTATTACCTTCTAAGTATATAGTATCCTTATCTTTACCACCTAAAGTAACTTTATACATCTTTCCTGGATAATTATTTTTATTAATTAAATTTACAGTATTTTCATTATCTAATGAATAGATTCCAATATCCGATTTATCTTGATATTTAAACATATTCATTTTATTATTGTGATAATGTTCTAAGGTTTTAGAATGATCTAAGTGATCTTCAAATAAATTTAAAACTATTCCTATATGTGGAGAAATTTTAACATACTCAAGTTGTAAAGCAGACATTTCGATAACTAAGTAAGTATCTTTATTAAATTTTTCTACATCATCCAATATAGAGTTACCTATATTACCTAGTAAATAAACTTCTTTCTTTTGATTTTTAATAATATCATATAACAAACTACAAGTTGTACTTTTACCTTTAGTCCCTGTAACACCTATTATATTATCTTTAAATACTTCTAATATCAACTCTAACTGAGATGTTATTTTATCTTTTATATCTTCTATATTAATATCTTTAAAAGTAATACCAGGTGTTTTAATAATTAAATCAAATCTAGATAAATTATCTAAATAATTTTGTCCATATACTACCTCAATATTAGAATCATTTTTTAAAATATCTTCTCCACTTACATCTCTACTATCAATTATAGTTAAAAATAAATCTTTTAAATGTCTCCTTATAAATTTATAAGTGGATCTCCCTTCTAATCCAAAACCTAATATACATATCTTTTTATTATTTAATTTTTCAATTATTGATTTATACATATTTATTTACTTCCTTATCAATCAAATCTATAAATTTTTGTTCTAAATTATTTTCTAAATTAAATTTGTGCTCAAAATCATTATCCAAGCTTAAATCACATTTTTCTTTATAATATTTCAATAAAAATGGAAGATTTTTATCTAATTTATTTATAGTTAAGCTAAGTGCATATCTAACCTCTTCAATAGTTCCAACACATTCGAATGGCTTAGTTTCTTTATAACCAGCTAATTCTAACATAATATCCAATAACTCTTCTTTTTCATATAAATCTTCACCGAAAATATTAACTAACTCATCTTTATATAAAAATGGACTTAACATTATATAAACAAATAAACATTTCGCACATTCGCAGCACCATTTCCAAGGAGTACTTTTGCTCCCAACATTACAACTTTTAAAGACTTTATGATATTTTTTATAATTTGAAAACAACATAGATATTTGAAATTCATTTAAGTATCTGAGTAAACTAAAATATTTTATATTTACATTAAAATATTTTTGAACATAATCATTGAAATCTTTTTCAAATTCATATGTTTTAGAATATTGATGATTTATTTCAGTACCTATTACAGTTGATTCATTTGAACTTGATTCATTAGAAAGTAATATATATTTTTTATTAGAAATATATGCGGCTAAATAAGATACAAAGGCAATTAATGAGCTAAAAGGTGTATGTCCATTTAAAAATCCTTGTTCATTTAAATTTATTAAATTTTTATCTAAAGTTCTTGTTATTTTAAATATTTTATCTTCTTTATATCCAGCTACACTACAACAATCAATATTAACTTCTTTAGGATTAATTATAAAACAAGTATTTATATCAAATTCATCTTTCATCAATTCTAGTGTAACCGTTGAATCTTTCCCACCACCAACAGGAATAAGATTACCTACACCATTATAACTAACACTTTGCATATCTATTTTTGAAGCAGTACAAGTTATATTCATAAGTTCCTTTTCAGTAACTTCTATACCATTTTTATATAACATTTCACCAAGCCCCAAATAATATAATTTTTTAAACCACTTTATTTGATTATCATCGATATAACCTGCATTTATAACAACATTTGGGCTACAAGTACATTTAAAATAACTAACAAGCTCTATTAATCCTATATGAAAAACCATATATTTAAATAAATTTTCATCTATATTTTTATTTTTAAAATAATTTTTATTTATAGTATATGATGGATTAAATTTAGTTAATCCTTCTATTTCAAAATGATATATTATTTTAACATTATCTATATCATTTATTATTTCATAGCTATCATATATAAATTTAGGATATTTTTTTCTTAATTCATTAAACTTCTCTTGATTCATAAGGCCTCCTATTTCAATTATATCAAATTAAAAAACTTAATACAATTACCTATTCTGTAGTTTTAACCTATTTATAACCTTCTTTTCTATTCTAGATATATATGATTGACTAATTCCTAGTGTTTCAGCGACCTCTTTTTGCGTCATTTCTTTTCTACCCAAAAGTCCATATCTCATTATCATTATCTCTTTATCTCTATCATTAAGTTTAGATAACTCTTGATATAATATCTTTTTTTCGATTTCTTCATCCAAAGGTCTTGTAACTATATCATCAGCTGTACCTAGTATATCTTCTAAATGAAGTTCGTTTCCTTCACTATCATAACTTAAACTATCTTCAAAACTTATTTCTCCTCTTCTTCTTTTATTTTTTCTCAAAAACATAAGTATTTCATTATCAATACAACGCGATGCATATGTAGCAAGTTTAATATTTTTATCTAATTTATATGTATTAACACCTTTTATAAGACCAATTGTTCCAATACTTACTAAATCTTCTAAATCTACTCCCGTATTTTCATATTTCTTAGATAAAAAAACTACCAAGCGTAAATTATGTTCTATCAATTTATTTCTAGCAAATTCATCACCCATCATTGACATTTCAACATATCTTATTTCATCTTCCTTAGATAAAGGTTCTGGTAGTTTATCAGTACTTCCTACAAAGTATACACCTTTACTACTAAACAATTCCTTTATAAGTTCTAATATTTTCTTTATCATTTTATTCCTCCATTAATTTTCTATTTAAAATTACATCAACACCATCTAAATCAATTCTATCCATAATACCTAATAATATATTATTATATTCTTTACTATTCATTATCATTTTATTTACTTTTATAACTTTAATCATGTTAATACCTGTAACCCCTGAATATGGTATCAATCTAAAACCTTTTGTATCAAATAATACCTTTCTTTTATCTATTAATATAACAGGTTTATTTGTTAAGTTATCAACAAGAACATTTCCACTATCCATATAAGCCGTATACTTATATTTTTTATTTTTAATATATAACTCTATATTATAATAATTAGAATAATTATATCTAAGATTTTTTGTTTGTTTAATATAAATATATAATATTACAGGTGAAAATATTATTAAAAATATAAAATTAATACTAAGGCCATTATTATAAAAAATAATACCTATATGTTTATATGAAAATTGTAAATTTAATAAATATAAAAAACCACCGAGTATTATACTAGATAGATATAAATAAAGCATATTAATTAATGTATACTTTAAATTTCTATAACCAAATGTAGTTAAAATCATAACTAAACTTATAAACACTTTTAGTATAAATAATGATAAATTATTTACATTAAAAAACAATAACAATATACTAATACCACCTATAAAAGCACCTAACATTATTCTAGTTATTTTAATATTTCTTTTTAAAATAAGTGACACCGATAATAATAATATAAAATCTATAAAAAAATTTAATATCATAATTAGATCTATATATATTTTCATTTTCATCACCGATATAATTATAAAAAAACAACACCCATAAAAGTGTCGTTTTTTATTACTATCGAAATACAATTTATTTATAAATTACTGTCTAACTTTTTATAATATTCAAATCTACTCTTTGCATTTTTTTTATTTTCTTCTAGTAAGTATGTATTTTCACTAGATATCTTACTTAGTGATGAATATCTTGTTTGCATATTTAAAAATTCATCGTATTTTTCAAAATCAACTTTCTTACTATCTAATGTGAAGCCATTTATAGGATGTCTTCTAAAAATAGGGAAATATCCACATTCTACTGCCATTTTTTCCATTTTTAATGTATTAGACATACCACCTTTTATTCCATGAGATATACAAGGTGAATAAGCTATTACGATTGAAGGTCCATTATAATCATTTGCTTCTTTTAATGTTTTAATTACTTGCATCATATTTGCGCCTAGTGAGATTGTAGCAACATATGCATTTTTATAACACATAGCAATGCTTGCCAAATCTTTTTTATTAGTCTTTTTTCCACTTGTTGAAAAGGAGGCTACGGAACCTATTTCACTAGCTTTACTAGATTGACCACCTGTATTAGAATAAACCTGTGAATCAAGAACTAAAATATTAACATCATCATTAGTTGCTAATAAATGATCAATTCCACCAAATCCTATATCATATGCCCATCCATCTCCACCAATACACCAGTAATTTCTAGATGGAATATACTCTTTTAATTCTATAAGTTCCTTTGGTATGTCTTCATTTAATTTATCATAAACCTCTTTAGTTTTTTCATAATCATCACAGTTATCTATCCAGTATTTAAATAAATCAGAATTACTATTATCCATATTATTTTCCATTATAGTTTTAATTCTATTTCTCATCAAGTTATTACTTATTAACATACCGTAACCATACTCTGCATTATCTTCAAATAACGAACTTGCCCAAGGAAGTGTATACGGCGTTGAGGGAGCACTACCTCCATATATTGACGAACATCCCGTTGCATTTGCTATTATTAAATTATCCTTAAACAATTGTGTTAATACCTTAATATATGAAGTTTCTCCACATCCTGCACAAGCACCACAATATTCAAATTTTGGTTTATTAAACTCTAAACCCTTTACTGTTAAATTATTAAATTTATTCTTATTAGTTATATTACTTTCAAGATAATCAAATATATCCTGCTCTTTATTTTTAATTTGATTATTTAAAGAGGAAAAAGTTAATGCTTTTACACCTTTAAATCCTGGACAAGTATCTATACAAAGACCACAACCTGTACAATTCTTAATACAAATACCTATAGTAAAATAATAATCTTCTAATCCTATAGCTTTTTTGCATCTAACTTTTATATATTCAGGTGCCTTTTCATACTCTTCTTCACTTAATAAATATGGTCTTATAACTGAGTGTGGACATACAAATGAGCATTGATTACAATTTATACAATTATCCTTAATATAATTAGGTACAATCTCACTTATATATTTATTTTCTAAATTAACTGTTCCAGGTTTAAATATACCACTTGGCATTGATAAAAAAGCAGATGTTGGTAATTTATTTCCTTGTCTTTTAAACATTGAATCATAAAAATCTAAATTTTTATTTTCATTAGAAATATTATCAAATTTTAAATTGACCTCTCTTATCATTTTTTCAGTCATAGTTAAAGCTTCCTCATTAGCTTTAACTATATCTTCACCTTTTTTTGTAAATTTATCTCTTATATATTTTATTAATTCTTCTTTACCAAATTTATAATCTATAAGATTTGTTAAATACAAAATAGCACATTCCATAATCATACTTATTTTATTACCTAAACCTACTTTAGAAGCTATTTCATAGGCATTTATAGCATATAATTTTGTCTTATTATCACTAAGCAATTTTAACATTTTCTCATTTAAAGTGCTTATTAATTCTTCATCACTTTTACTTGTATTTACAATCATTATAGAATTAGAGTCAATTTTATTTAAAAGTTCAAACTCTTTAAAATAACTATCCTTAGATACAACTACAATATCTGGTTTTTCAACATAATATGTAGCTTTTATCTTTTTATCACTTATTCTTAAATGAGATATAGTTACCCCACCAGATTTTTTAGAATCGTACTGAAAATATCCTTGTACATAGTTATCAGTATTGTCACCTATTAATTTTATAATTGATTTAGATGCACTAACCATTCCATCAGAACCATATCCATAAATTAATATTTCTTTACCAGATTTTAAAGTAAAATCTGGTGATTTTAAACTTAAATTAGTTACATCGTCTTCTATACCTATTGTAAAATTATTTTTAGGATGATCAAGCATGTCATATACGGATTTTATATGAGCTGGCGTGGTATTTTTACTTGATAAACCGTATCTACCACCTACTATATCTATATTTTTTTCTTTTAGGGCTGATACAATATCTAAATATAAAGGTTCTCCATTTGATCCAAATTCTTTAGTTCTATCAAGTACAGCTATTTTTTCTACTGATTTAGGAAGTACATCTAATAAATATTTAACTGAAAAAGGTCTATATAAGTGAACTTCTATTAAACCTAAAGGTTCATCTAAATTATCTATTGTTTCTTTTACAGTTTCGCATACTGATCCCATAGCAACTATTACCTTTTTAGCAGATTTATTACCATAGTAATTGAAAGGTTTATATTCAGTACCAGCTAATTTATTAATTTTATCCATATAATTATTTACAATATCTGGCACCTTGTTATAAAAAATATTTCTAACTTCAGTTGCTTGAAAATATATATCATCATTTTCTGCAGTACCTCTTGTATTTGGTTTATCTGGATTTAAAGCTCTACTTCTAAATTTTTCAAGAGCTTTTTTATTTAACAATTTTTTATAATCATCGCTATCTAATACCTCTATTTTATCTATTTCATGACTAGTTCTAAAGCCATCGAAGAAATGCATAAATGGTAAGCTAGACTCTATTGCAGATAAGTGAGCGATACCACTTAAATACGAAGCATCCTGTACTGATGAAGATGCGAGCATACAAAATCCTGTTGATCTACAGGCATAAATATCCTGATGATCTCCTAATATACTTAGCGCATGCGTAGATAGTGAGCGCGCTGCAACATGCATAACCATAGGAAGCATTTCACCTGCCATTTTATACATATTAGGTATCATTAAAAGTAATCCTTGACTAGCCGTAAATGTAGTCGCTAAAACTCCGTTTTGCAAAGCACCATGAACAAACCCAGCTGCCCCTGCTTCGCTTTGCATCTCAACCACTTTTACTTTATCATTAAAAATATTTTTCTTTACTGATACACTCCATTCATCTAAATGCTCAGCCATAGGACTAGATGGAGTTATTGGATAAATACCTGCAATTTCTGTAAATAAATATGAAGTCAAAGCACAGGCTTCATTTCCATCCATGGTTCTTATTTTTTTCATTCTATCACCATTATAATTATATAAAATTAAAAGCACTTTTTCAAGTACTTAATATCATTAACCAATCTTATGATAATCTAGTCTTAGTTTATCAGCGACAGTTACAATAAATTCAGAATTAGTAGGTTTAGCCTTATCTATATCAACACTGTTTCCAAATATTTCTTCCATAAGATCCCAGTTGCCTCTATTCCAACTTACTTCTATTGCATGTCTTATCGCTCTTTCTACCCTAGACACCGTTGTATCAAATTTTGCTGCTAATTCTGGATATAATTCTTTCGTTATTCCACCTATCATATCTGGATTATCAAATATTAAACTAATTCCGTCTCTTATATATTGATAACCTTTTATATGAGATGGAATACCAAGTTCGTGTAATATCTTAGTTATAGATACTTGCAAATTATTATAATGTAAATCAATATTTTTACCTTCTTGTTTCTTATTAAACATGTCTAATATTCTTTTTTCTAAATCTCCAAAATCAAAAGGTTTCAATATATAATAATTAACACCATAATCGGATACTTCCCTTATAACTTCTGATGTATTATAACTTGTTGCGACTATTACTTTTTTATCTATGTTTTTCTTTTTCATTTCCTCAAGGACATATAAACCATCCTTATTTGGCATTATAAGATCCAAAATGATTACATCATAAATCTCTTTTTCTATTTTTTCCATACCATCAACTCCGTCATTCGCTGTTGATGATATTTCTATAACTTTACTACTTTTAAAATATTCTTTTACTGCTTCTATTAACTGTATGTTATCATCTATCATTAGAACTTTTATTTTATTCATATTATCTCTTCCTTTTCTATTATGATTATACTACATACAACATAAAGCTTCTAGAGTTTATTTTATCTAGTTTTGTAACAATTTGTCGAAAAATATCAAATTTTATGATCTAGTTATATCATTTCTACCTTCTTTCATTTATTTGCCATGAAGACCTTTTTTTACTGTATTTTTTAACCTTGAAAAGAACGATTTATTCTTCTTTGGCTTTCTTCCTTTTAAAGCTAACCTATAAACATCTAAAACTCTTTCTGCAAAATATTTTGAAGAATATGTTTCAGAATTTATTCTAGCTTGAAGTCCCATCTTTTCTCTTAATTCTTTATCATTTAATAATTTAAACATTTTATTTAAATATTCTTTTTTATTATTAAATAAATATCCATTCAAGTCATCTATTACTACATTTCTAAAACTTTCATCATTCAAAGCTACTACAGGAAGTGTTGCGGCCATTGCCTCTATAACAGTAAGACCTTGAGTTTCTGTATGTGATGCTGTTACAAATATATGAGCTAAACCATAATAAAGTGGTATCTTATCCCAAGGTACTTTTCCAACAAATATTACACTATCTTCTATTTTATTTTTTTTAGCTAAATTTTTATAGTTCTCTAAATCTGGGCCATCACCCACAATTAATAATTTAGTATTACTATTTCTTTTTAAAATTTCTGAATGATTATTAATTAAAAAATCCACACTTTTTTCAGAAGCTATTCTACCAACAAAAATTACTACTATATCGTCTTCTTTTATTTTAAGTTCTTCTCTTAATTTATTTATTTTATCATTATTTAATTTTTCTTTATAAAATCTTTCTATCTCTATACCTGTTGGAATAATGTGTACATTTCTATCATATTTATATTTTTCTTTAAATAAATCATATGTTTTTTTTGTTGGAACGATTAATTCTTCTATTGTTTTATCACAATAAAACTTTGTTAAATACTCTACTATTTTCTTACTTGTATGGTCAAAATATCCCTTTGTTATATAATGCACATAATCTTCATACATAGTATGATAAGTGTGGACAACAGGTATATCAAATTGTTTACCTATTACTCTTGCAAATGTACCTATTCCAAATTCAGTATGAGTATGTATAATATCTAAATTCCACTCTTTTATTTTATTAACAGCTCTTATTGGATAAAAAGTAGTTAATCTATAATCATATATTCCCGTCGGTATACCAGGGATTCTTATTATCCTACCATTATCTTCAAATTGATATGACATTTCTTCTGGATTAACAGTAACAATAAATACTTTATGCCCCTTTTTTCTTAAGGCATTTTCAAGCATCTTAATACTTGTAGATACACCATTTATATATGGTGGATAAGTATCAGTAAATATACCTATTCTCACTAATTCACCTTCTTTAAATTAAGAGCAATCGCTCCTACAACCATACCAAAGTAATATGTTATAAATCTCCATACGAGCATCATAGCAGAAAGAGAACTTCCTGTAACAAAATTACCAAAGAATTGAACAAATCCATACTCTAATCCTCCAGTTCCACCAGGAATTGGAACAAAAGATCCTATAAGCATTACATATGCACTTGTAACTATTGATACTCCTGCAGTAAATGAATCAAAATTTCCAATCGAATATAAAACAAATAAAGGAATTAAATATAAACAACAAAGCGCTATGAAATTATATAATATATTAAATATAAATGTTTTTTTATCACTTAATAATACCCTTGCACTATTATCAAATCTATTTATTGAATCATGCCATTTTTCTAATTTTTCCTCTGGATTTTTTACAAGATGAAGCTTAGTCAATAAATTAATTGCAAAATCTATTAAAATTTTATTCATTTTTTTTGAAAATGCAATCACAAACATTACAACTATAACAAGTGTATTTATTATAAATCCAAGTGCGATTAATTTTTGAAGCAAATGGACTTTACCAAATATATTAAAAATATTATTTGTTATAAGCGCAATTAAACCTAGTAATACTAATGCGATTTGATAAACTATAAAATTTTCTAATACTACTCCGGTCGCACTAGCATAATCTAATCCATTCTTTTTTAAATAATATATTTGATAAGGTTGACCTCCTGTTGCAAAAGGAGTAATTGCATTAAAAAATTGTGTTCTTAAAATTAAATTAATAGAATAAGAATATTTAAAATCCTTATTTATTTTTTTACAAAACGAATACATAGGATAACTTCTAAATATCCAAAATAATATGAGTAATAAAAACGCTACTAAAAGGTACCAAATATTCATATTAATAATTTGATTTACTATAGAAGAAAAATCATCTTTTAATGAAAAATATAATACTAAGATAGTTATAAATATAAGAATTATTATATTTAACTTTTTTTTCATATTATTTATCCTCTATTACCTCTATACCAGGTAATACCTTACCTTCTAATAATTCTAAAGAGGCTCCACCACCTGTTGAAATATGTGTGAATGATTTTTTATATCCAAAGTTAATAGCAGCAGATGCGCTATCACCTCCGCCTATAATCACTATTTTATCTTTTTTACTTAAATATTCAAGAATTTGTTTTGTACCATTTGAATATTTGTCTATTTCTGAATAACCCAAAGGCCCATTCCATACAATAGTTTCACACTTATCTAGTATTTCTTTATATTTTTCTATAGTTTTACTTCCTATATCTAAACCTATGTCATCATTTTCAAAAGTATTATTAGATTTTAAAACTGCATCACTACCTAATTCTTTTGATACGATAGAATCAACAGGTAATATTATTTTTTCTGAATAATTATTTAGTATATTAGTACAAAAATCAATAGAATTTTCATCTAAAAGTGACTTACCTATATTATATCCTTGAGATTTTAAAAATGTATATGCCATACCTCCACCAATTAAAATATAGTCACACTTTTTTACCAAATTTTCTATTACACCTATTTTATCACTTACCTTAGCTCCTCCAAGTATAACACCAAATGGTCTTTTAGGACTGTTTATCGCACTACCTAATTTTTCTATTTCATCTTTAACTAAAAATCCTATCCCACTAGGTAAGTTTGATGCAATACCTACATTCGATGCATGAGCTCTGTGTAAAGTCCCAAAAGCATCATTTATGAATATATCTCCTAGAGAAGCCCAATATTTGCCTAAAGTATCATCATTACCAGATTCTAATTTACCATTTAAATCTTCAAATCTAGTATTTTCCATAAGTAAAATATCTCCAGGTTTTAAATTATTTATTGCTTTTTCTAATTTTTCTCCTCTTGTTGTACCCTCAAAAATAACATCTTTATTTAATAATTCACTAAGTCTTTTAGCCACTATTTTTAAAGAGTATTTATCTTTATCAGAAACTTCTTTTACTCTTCCTAAATGACTCATAAGTATTACTTTAGCATCATGATCTATAGCAAACTTTATTGTTTTTAAACTCATGACAATTCTATTGTCATCTAGTATTCTATTATCCTTAATTGGTACATTAAAATCAACTCTTATTATTACCTTTTTATCTTTTAAGTTAAAATTTTCAATAGTCTTCATCTTACCACCATAATAATTTTATCATATTTATTAAATTAAATCTATATTATCAATAATTTAATAATTTTTTATTAAAAAATCTAGTGTATAAAATTTATCTAAACACTAGATTATATCATTTACTTATTTTAAAAATTTTTTAACTTATCTAGTTGGAGAAAGTACAACTCGAAATGACCAACCGTCACTAGGTCCACCAGTGCTTACGTCAAGGCTGAACACACCTGCGTAGGTCGTACTGACATTGCATCCTCCACGGAAAAGCCACGAATTAATTTCAATTAATCTCGCAAGATCAGAGTACCACCCCGAAGTTTCTCCTACTGCATGACCCATATATAAAGAATTATTGAGATTTGTATCTACATATAAATCGTAATATTTTTCATGTTCTTTAAACCAAGTGGCATCTATTCCATGACCTACTTTATTATTATTGTTTGCCATAACTCTGTCCCATGCTCCTCCACTCATATCGTATATTCCTGTTATATTCCCTGTTGTTGATGCTCCGCCACCACAAGAACCTGTTCCATCTTTCTTATCAGTTATATCATTATATGGACATTGCGTTAAGGTTCCATCTTGAGATGGAGTTCCATTACTACTTCCTGTTATATAATCACTAGATTTATTTTGATATATTTCTTTATTTGCTCCAATATATAAATTATTTCCGTATTTTCCATATTTTGATTGTGATAAGTATGCTACTGCTCCCCATTCACTATTTTTCATCATATGTGAATCCCCTAGTCCATTTAAATTTGTATTAAATTTTTGAGAAACTTTAAATTCATTGCTTACTGTTTGATATCTTAATGAATTCCTATTTGGAAGTATATATGGATTTTGAAGATCATTATTGCAATTATCATTTGATGGATTAGTATAACAAAGGCTATCTTTTTCTGCGCTTGTTTCAAACTTTCCTACCCATATACCTCTTAATTCTTTTCCTCCAAAGGTAAATGCTGGATGCGTAAGCCAATTATTTGGATTTTCGCCTATATAATTAGCACTACCTTTTTCTTTTGTACCTCTACTAACAAATTTTATATCTATCTCTCCAGGGTTTGCTAAATCAACTCCACCTTTCCCATATGTACCTTTAATCGTATATGAATATCTTGGTATCCATACAAACATTGCAATTACATCGGGATTATTACCATCAACTGTAACTATATCTCCAATATTTTTATTAACATCATCTTTCAAAATAACAGCATTTGCCCACTGTTGGTTTGAATAATTATACCAATTACTTGAAGGATCTGCTATTTGCCAATTAGAATTATTATATACAACTGGTACTAATCCATCAAATAATTCTGGTGCTAAACTTACAACTTCCTTACATTCATTACTATCTACAAGTTTTAAACTATATTTATTATTAAATGTAGCTTGTATACTCTTAGTACCCGTTATATCTTGGCCGTCAGCAAATGTTATTGGACCTTTCAAGTAATTTTCTTTAACAAGCGTTTTAAGTGAAATACAATATACACTTCCATTTACAGTATCATAAATATTTTTATTATTTTCTAAATATAAGTTAGAAGCGTCATAAATTAAATCCTCAGTTAATTTATCTGTTTTTGTTGTTGAACTTCTAACATATCCAGTAACTTTAGGTAAAACTAAAACCATTATAAGTCCAAGTATTACAATCACACCAAGCAGTTCAACCAAAGTAAAACCTTTATTCATATTCATTCCCCTTATATATTCTTTTCTTTTTTATACTCAAGACAAACCTCATCTAATTCATTTACTAATTCATCAACAATATCAAAATCAGAAACTCTAACTCCAGCAGCATATATATGCCCACCACCATTATATCTCGAAGCAACTGTATTTATAATAGGACCCCTAGATCGTATAGATCCTCTTATATTTTCATTAGCTTTATCATAAACAAAAGTTGCCCAAGAATACATGCCTTCTATAAAAGTTAAATTATTTACCATATTTGATGCAGTTGCAGCATCTATTTCATATTTATCTAAAATATCTTGATCTATCTTAATATATCCAAAACCATTTTCAGTAATAATTAAATTATTTATTATATAACTTTGAAATTTTAAATCGTGAATAGATCTTAAATACATATCTTCATATAAATTTGTGAAATCTATACCTGTTTTTTTTATAATGTAAGCTACTAATTCAAATGTTTTAGAAGTAGTATAGTGATATAAAAATCTATTGGTATCACCTACTAAACCTATATATAATTTTTCAGCACCAGATTTATTAATTTTTAATCTAGTCTTTTTTACTAATTCCATAACTAATTGTGATGCACTACTAGATGTATCATCTATAAGCTCTATATCAGCATATTTTTCAATAAATGGATGATGATCTATTTTTATTTTATACTCAAATTTAGTTGGATCTACTCCATCTATTCTTTTTAAATCCGGAGTGTCCAAGACTATCAATAATGAATTTTCATACATATCTTCAGTAAACTTATCTAAAACACCTATATATCTATGTCTAGCAGCTGGAACACCTACAACATAAACTTCTTTATTTGGAAAAGTACTTAATATTACTTCTTTTAATCCTAATGTACTACCTAAAGCATCTGGATCAGCTCCAATGTGTCTTGCAATAACTATTTTATTATATTTTTTTATTTTTTTATATATTTGCTTAAATATATTCATAGTTCACCTACTGTCTAGAACAATTATACACTATTTTTATAATTTTTAAAAGAAAAAAATAAAAGGAACTGGTCCTTTTGTTATTTTTTATCGTCATTTATTTTTAATAGCTCTAATACTTTATTATAAAGTAAAGTATTCGCCTCTTCTAAAGTCATATCATTAACTTTAAATGGCTCACCATATATTATTTTAAGATTATTACTTCTGAACTTATAATCCCCCGTTATTGCGAATGGAACTATAGAACTATTAGTTTTTTTAGAAAAACTAACAGCACCATATTTAAATGGCAGTAAAGGTTCTTTTGTTCTATTTCTAGTGCCTTCTGGAAAAATTCCAATTGCCCCACCATCGTTTAAAACACAAATAGCATTTTCTACAGCTTCATCATCTTTATGTTTTCTATCAACCTTTATACATCCTGTATGTTTAAAAAACCATGCAACTTTTTTATTATCAAAATATTCTTTTTTAGCTAAATAATGTATTCCCCTTTTTGTTGCTATAATAGTTAAGCATTGATCATATAAGTGTTTGTGATTACCTGCAATTATTATTGGTCCATTTTCTGGAATATTTTCTTTACCAATTATTTTAGGATTATAATATAGTTTAAATATTGGACCCAATATGAATCTACCAATATAGTAAAGCATTGGTAATTTTTTATTCATCATCATCAGCTCCTATATCACTTTTTAATTTATTAAAATCTACTTTACCTAATTTCGTCGTAGGCAATTTTTTTCGATATACTATATCTTTTGGAATCATATATTTTGCTAAATTTTTTCTACAATATTCTCTTATTTCGGCTTTTATAAAAATACCTTTATAACCTTCCTTTAAAACTATAAATGCTTTTGGAACTTCCTGCTTATACGGATGTGGAACACCAACTACGGTACACTGTAAAACTGCAGGATGAGATTCTATTACTTGTTCAATATGTGATGGATAAACATTATAACCACTTGTTATAATCATTCTCTTTTGTCTACCTTTATAAAATATGAATCCATCTTCATCCATATAACCTAAATCACCTGTGTGCAACCAAACATGACCATCATCGTGCATTTGTAATGCCTCATTTGTTTCACTTTCATCATTTAAATATCCCATCATCAATGCCTTTGAATTAACACAAATCTCTCCTACAACATTGTGTGGTACAGTCTTTCTAGTGGATGGATTTATAATTTTTATATAATTACCTGCTAAAGGAATTCCAACCGATCCACTTTTATTATATCCATCTACTGGAAGTGTTACTGCTGCCAAAGCTTCAGATAATCCATATCCTTGTATTATTTGTGCTGGCGAACCGTGTTCTTTTAAATATTCATTAATTTTATCTTCCAAATTTTTATTTAAAATATCTCCACCACTTACCACATATTTTAAAAATGATAAATCTAAATCTTTTTCATTATTACAATTAATTAGTGCTTCAAAAATTGTTGGAACACCAAGAACACAGGTAGGTCTAGTTTTTTTAAATAAAGTATCAAATTTTCTTCCATTAAATTGTGGTATTAATATTGTACAAAGACCTAACGCAAGAGGTGTATGTATTGTTACTCCTAAACCAAATCCATGAAAATTTGGCATAAGAGCTAAGCAACTATCTCCAAATGTCAAACTCTTTAAGGCAATCTTATATTGCTTAGCGCCTAATATGAAAGCTTTATTTTGTATTACTACATTTTTAGGTTTACCACTTGTACCTCCACTATGTAATATAACGGCAGGAGTATCTTTTCCATATTTTGTTTTTATATCTATCTTACTAAATCTTGATATACTAATAAATTTAGACCAAGAAATAAAAAATTTATTTCTTGGATATTTTTTATATTTCTTTATATTTAAGAAAAAATAACCAATTTTCATAAATATATTCATAGAATTAGCTGGTGAAACAAATATTACTTTTTTAACACTTGTGCTTTTTACACATAACTTTATTTTAGAATAAAACATATCTACCATAATTAAATATTTACTGTTTGTTTTATTCAAACTATCCTTTATTTCCTCTTCAGCTGAAAGAGGATGAACCATATTTGCTATTGCACCTAATTTATTTAACGCATAAAATGAAATTAAAGCCTCTGGAACATTAGGAAGACATATAGTAACAATATCCCCCTTCTTTATATTTAACTTTTTAAAAGACATTGCTGCCCTATCTATTTGCTTTATAAATTTTTTATAAGTAACTGATTTAGTAAAATATTTATAAGCAATATTATTTGGATAATTTTTATAACTCTTATATATTTGTTCATATAAACTTATATTGGGTATTGTCATATTAAACTCGTCATCGGTATAATATTTTTTCCAAGGACAAGGTATTTTTTTCTTTCTTGCAAAAAATTCAAATATGGACATTTTTATCACCTACCAATTCGATAACTTTATTTTTTAATTTTTCATTTTCAATATTTAAATCACTATTTTCAATAGTGATAGCTTCACCAAACTCTATCTTTAAAGTTCTTGAAAATAATTTATAATTTCCAGTAATTGCAAAAGGAACTATTCTTGTTTGAGTATCTTTCGCCATTTTAACAGCCCCCATCTTATATGGAAGTGAATTTGCTTTTTTAGGTATAGTTCCTTCTGGAAATATGCCTATTACTTTGTCACACATCAAATAATCTTTTGCCTTTTTTAATGCATCTGGATTTTTTTTACTTCTATCTACTGGTATTAATCCCATATTAGAAAATATTATTTTCTTAAATCCCTTAAATAACTCAACTTTAGCTAGAAAATGTATAGGTCTTTTTATAGAACTTATAAGCAAAGCACAATCTAAATTATTAGTATGATTTCCTGCTATGATTATTCTACCATTTTTAGGTATATTTTCCTTACCTACTATTTTAGGCGTAAATAAAAATTTAAATAAAACAGTAATAATAGGTCTTAAAACAATATATAATAAAGATTCACTGCATTTTTTACTACTCATAGCATCACTCTCTATTATAATTATATCAAAACAAAATTTTAATATCAACTTTTTCGTTATTTTTAAAAAATATATATAAAATAAAACTATTAATTTTTAGTTAATAGTTTACATATTTGATAATTTATCTTTTATTTTTTTACTTACAAAGCTCGGGAATTTATCAGTTTTGAAATAATAAATTTGTGAAAACCATTATAAAATGGTTATTTTTTTGTCAAATTTTCGAT
>CANQFF010000001.1 GCA_947598345.1 uncultured Bacilli bacterium | reverse complement strand
TTTTCATTGGATACATCACCTCGTTATTTTATTTTTTATTTCAACTATATTATAACATTTTTTTGGTGATAAGTCCATTAAAACCCTTATTTTATAAGGGTTTTAGTCATTTAGTGCGAAAAATTTTAATTTTTAACAAAATAAATAAAAAAGCAAACGAATTCTCTTATTTTTCGGTGCGTTCACTTTTTTTTGCTTTTCTTTATTTCTTTATTTTATACAGTTTTGATTAACAAAGGAATTTATTCAAAAAATAATATACAATTGGTATATTATTTTCCTAAACAAAACTGACTAAACAATTGGTCTATAAGTTCATCTGTATAAGTTTCTCCTATTATCTCACCTAAAGTATTCCATACATTTTTTAAATCTATTTCTACCATATCAACTGGCATATTTTCATTTATGCCTTTTTTTACATCTTCAAGTGAATTCAAACATTTTTTTAAAAGAGAAATGCTTCTCGCACTACTAAGATAAGTAAAATCACTTGTATTAATTTTTTCTAAATTAAACATCTCTTTTATTTTATTTCTTAAATTATCTACACCTATATCATCTTTAATAGACATCTCTACATAATTATCAAGTAACTTTAAATCTATTTTTTTATCTAAGTCTATTTTGTTTACAATAATTATATGATTTTTATTTTTTATTTTATCAAGTATTTCTTGTTCTTCTTCTGTTATATTTTCATTATTATTAAGTACATAAAGTATTAAGTCTGCTTCATCTATTAAATCCAAGCTTTTTTTAACACCTATACTTTCTACTATATCGCTAGTTTTTCTAATACCTGCAGTATCTAATATATTAAGTATTATTCCATCTATTTGAACACTACCTTCAACTATATCACGGGTAGTTCCTGCTATATCAGTTACTATTGCTTTTTCTTCATTAAGTAATCTATTTAATATACTACTTTTACCTACATTAGGACTACCTATTATAATAGTTTTAATACCTTCTTTTACTATTTTCATATCTTCTGATTTACTTAAAATATTATTTATTTCATCTTCTATTAAATCTACACTATCTAAAATATTTTTATTAGTTACCTCTTCTATATCTTCATATTCTGGGTAATCTATATTAACTTCTATATTAGCAAGTATTTCTATTATTTTTTCTCTTAAATCTTTAATAAGTTTAGATACTTCGCCGTTTACTTCATTCATTGCAATTTTCCTAGACTTTTCTGTTTTAGCATTTATTAAATCCATAACCCCTTCTGCCTCTATTAGATCTATTCTACCATTTAAAAATGCTCTTTTAGTAAACTCACCAGGTTCTGCTAACCTACATCCATTTAAAAGTAATAATTCTAATACTTTATTTGTAATTGCAATACCCCCGTGTGTATTTATTTCTACTACATCTTCTACCGTAAATGTTTTAGGGGCTCTCATAACACTTACTAATACCTCATCTATATAAGTATCGTTATCTACAATATATCCATAATTAATGGTATGAGACTTTACTTTTTCTAAATCTTTACCTTTAAATATTTTACTTACTATTTTAATTGCATCATTACCACTTACTCTAATTATAGATATGGCGCCTACACCAAGAGTAGTTGAAATTGCAGCTATTGTATCATTCATATTATCACCAACGCAGTTATTATATCAGAAAAAAAATAAAAAATATACCTCATAAATAAAAAAGTAGAGACTATTTCTCTACATATCTTATAACTACATATCTATTAGGCTCTTCACCGAAACTTTCAGTTTCAATATTATAATATTCACTTGCAATTTCGTGTACTATTCTTCTTTTATAAGAGTTCATTGGATCTAATTTAACTTCGTCTTTTGTTTTCATTACTTCATTTATTATATTTTTAATATCTTTTTCAAAAAATCTTTCTTTTTTTACTTTATAATTAGAAGCATCTAAATTTATTTTTATATTAAATTTTGTTCTATTACTTAAAATTTGTCTAATTAAAATCTGAAGAGATGTTAATGTTCTACCATCTTTACCTATTAATATAGGATTATTATCTGAGAACATTTTAACATTGAATACATCGTCTTCTTCATTTATTTCTAATTTTAAACTTATACCCATCGCATCAGTTAATTTTGTTAAGAAATCTCTTATAAAGTTTTTTACATCTTCTTTTTTTATTACTTCCATGTTGTATTTATTTTGTTCTTCATATTCTTTTGTCAATATTTCATTATTATATACATCCAACTCATCTAAACATTTTAATCTACAATTTTCTTCTGTATCACTTTCAAACTTATAAACTTCTATCATACTACTTACTCCTTTTAAATAATAAATTTTGTATTATAGTGAATAAACTATTTGTTACCCAATATATAATTATTGCAGTTGACATACTAAATGATGTTATAAAAATCATTATTATCATTATATTAAACATCATATTCATCTGTTTTTCTTGGTCGCCTGATAAAGAATTTTTATTCATTTTAAATGAGAAATAAGTTACTAATCCAACTAATATAGGTAGTATTAAGTAATACCACTCACCTGCTCCTGCTGCAGCTAATGGTGTCATTCCCATATGAAGTCCTAAAAATTTATTTTCAAATAAAATTGGTAATCTATATAGTGCTTCATAAAAAGCAAAGAATAATGGTATTTGAATAAAACTAATTAAACAACCTGACATTGGATTTATTTTATATTTTTTATATACAGCCATCATTTCATTTGATTTCATCATCATTGATTGTTGATCATTTAAATTAGCATATTTCTTTTCTATCTTTTTTAACTGTGGTTGTGCCTTTTGAATATTTTCTGATTGTTTTAGTGTTTTAATTGTAAATGGTAATAATACTATCTTTATTAAAAGTGTTACTAATATAATAGCAAGACCATAACTATTTTTTAAAAGCTTACCTACATTTACAATTACCCAAGCTAGTGGTTTTACAAATACACTTGTCCAAAAAGTTTCGTAACCACCTTCTACTACTGATATTTTTGTACATTCTGGTAATTTATCTATATCTAAAATACTCTTTACTTTTTTATTGTATTCTTTTTTTGATATGTCCCCTTCTTCATACATTTTATCGTAATCTAATTTTTTTTGTTCTAAAGCTTTTTCGTATGAATCTTTTAGGGCATCTGGTTTGCACAATACATTTTCAATTAAGACTTGTTTAGTCTTCTTATCTTGAACAACCTTACCATCTGCATCCTTTAACTGTTTTGTACAACCAGTCATTAAAAAAACTAACATTATTATTAAAACTATTATTTTCTTATTTTTGTTCATTTCTATTCTCCTTTATTAATTCAAGTTGATTTAATGCGAATAATAAATTATCTTCTCTTTCTTTAAATTTTTTTTCATTAATTCCCTTACCAACTATTATAATACAATTGAAGTTATTTTGATAGTCTTTTTTATCAATTATAGATTTTAATTGCCTTTTAATTTTGTTTCTATTAACCGCATTTCCTAATTTTTTACCTACTGATAATCCAAATTTATATAAATCATTGGTATTTCTTTCCAAATATATTATATAATCTTTATATTTATATGGTTTATTACTCTTGATTATTCTATCAAAATCTCGACTATTTTTTAATATATGAATTTTTTTCATACTTAGCCTCCTTATAATAAAACCACTGACGAATCAGTGGTATATTAATGAGATAAAACTTTACGCCCTTTTCTTCTTCTATTATTTATTATTTTAGTTTTCATACGAGCCATGAATCCTAATTTCTTACTTTTTCTATGATTATTTGGTTGATATGTTCTTTTCATTGCTACACCTCCATCGTTATATTTTCCGCTTGCTTTATAAATTATATAGATTTTTTCTTCGTTTGTCAACTATTTTTATTCTATTGTTTATTTAATAATAAAATAAGATGATTAAATTTTATTTCCCGGGAAATATTTATAAAAATACATTTATGAACATTTTTGTTGATAACTTTATTGTTGATAAAATTTATGAACAAAATAATACACTTATGCACAAAATATTAATTTTGTTTACATCTTTTTAGTTAAATATTTATGAACAAAAATGTTCATAACTTTCTTTTTAGCTTATTTTATTTAGTTTTCTTTAGTTTATAAAATTTGTTCATAACAAAAAAATATACACATATATATAGCTTTTTATATTTTAATTTGTGCACATATCAAAAAATGTAGATTTTTTATGTTTTATGCACTTATTTTTGTTGTTTTTAGATAAAAAATATTGTAAAATATATGTGTATAAGTTTTAAGGAGGTAGAGTTATGGATTTAAATAACATCTGGAATTCTTTTCTTGATAGAATTAAAGATCAAATATCTGATATTGCTTTTGAAACTTGGTTTTCTGAAACAAAACTTATTAGTTTAAAAAATAATACAGCTACTGTCCTTGTACCTTATCACATACATAAAAAGAATTTAAGTGAAAACTATAGTGATATTATTGAAGAAATCTTTACTGATATAACTGGTTCTAATTTTAAATTTAATTATGTTATTGAAGAAGAGGTTGATAATAACCTGAATGATAATAATCAAATTATTGGTGTGCCTAATAATGAAACATTTGAGACTAATCTAGATCCTAAATATACATTTGAAAATTTTATGATTGGTCCAAGTAATAAATTTGCAGCTACTAGTGCGCTTGCGGTTGCAGAACAACCAGGTAAAATGTACAATCCTTTATTCATATATGGATCAAGTGGACTAGGAAAAACTCATTTAATGTATTCTATTGGAAATTATATTGTTAAAAATAGTAATAAGAAGGTTTTATATATTACTTGCGATAATTTTGTATCTGATTTTGTTGATATATGTAGAAAAAATACTAATTCAAACAATATGGATGCCATCAAACAATTTAAAAATAAATATAGAGATATAGATGTATTAATAATAGATGATATACACAATTTAGTAGGTGCGGTAAGTGCGCAACAAGAATTTTTTAATACTTTTAATGAACTATATAATAATGAAAAGCAAATAATAATATCATCTGATAGATCACCAGATGACATAAAAAAATTAGAAGAGCGTTTAAAAACAAGGTTTAATTGGGGCTTACAAGTAAATATTTTACCACCTGATTTTAAATTAAGAATGTCAATATTAAATAAGAAAATAGAAAATAATGAACTTATGAATGTCGTTCCAGAAAATGTTAAAGAGTATATTGCTGGAAATTGTGTTGGGGATGTTAGAAAACTAGAAGGATCATTAAATAGGGTATTTGCTTATGCTACTATGATGAATGGTAGTGAAATAACACTAGACCTTGCAATTGAAGCTCTTAAGGATTATTTTGTTAAAACTGTTATTTCTAAAAATAAAATCGATCAAGTGCTTCAAATTGTGTGTGATCACTATAACTTAACACAAGATGAATTACTTAGTAAAAAAAGAAATAATGATGTTGTAATACCAAGAATGATTGCTATGTATATTTGTAGAACTTATTTAGATGAAAATTTAACTAAAATAGGAATAGCTTTTGGTGGAAAAAATCATACAACAGTTATGAACGCAGTTAATAAAATAAAAAAAATGATACTAAATGATGATATTTTAAACAATGAAATACAAAAAATGATTAATGAAATTAGATAAGTGTGTATAAAAATTAAATATAAACTTTTTATGCACATATAATTAATCGTTTATTTAAAAGAATAAAATAGGGTTATGAACATTATGAACACTAATAAAAATAATAATAATTAAGAAAGAAGGTATAATATGAAATTAACAATAAAGCAAAAAGTTTTATTAGAACATTTAAATTTTGTAATAAGAGGTATATCAACAAAGAATTTAATCCCTATTTTAAATTGTATAAAATTTGAATTAACAAAAGAGGGATTATATTTATTAAGTACAGATAATGAATTAGCTATAAAATCTTTTATTCCAGAAAATCAAATAGATTCTATAGATGAATTAGGTGAGATTGTAATTTCTGGAAGATATATATATGATATAGTTAGAAAATTAACAAATGAAGTTATTAATATAGAAGAAATAATTGATTCACAAGTTCTTATAACAACTGAATCATCATCTTTTAAATTAAATTGTAATAGTGTTAGTGATTTTCCAGCAATTGATTTAGAATTTACTGGTAATCCACTAATATTTGATCAAAGAGTTTTTAAAACTACAATAAATCAAACTATTTTTGCAACATCTCAACAAGAAAGTAGACCAGTTTTAACAGGTATTAATTTTAAAATAAACGATAATATAATGGAAGTAACAGCTACTGATTCATATAGATTATCTAAAAAAAGAATACTATTAGATAATAATGTTGATAACAATATTGATATTATTATTCCAAGTAGGAATTTAAGTGAAATAATTAAATTAATATCAGATGAAGATAAAAAAATGGAATTACATATATTTTCAAATAAGGTAATATTTAAAATAGATAATCTAATTATTATGACAAGACTTATAAATGGTAATTATCCAGATACTAATAAATTAATACCAGATAATTTTGAATTAAAGGTTAAAGTTAATTTAGAAAATTTCTATAATGCAATTGATAGGGCATCTTTATTAACAAATTCTGAAGAAAAAAATACTATTAAATTAGAAACAAAAAAAGATATTATGATTATATCTTCTAATATTCCTGAAATAGGTAATGTAGAGGAAAAAATTAAAATAACAAAAAATGTTGATATTGAAATAAAAATATCTTTTAGTTCAAAATATATGATGGATGCTATTAAGACATTCGATAGTGAAGAAATAGAATTATCATTTAACGGAGAAATTAAACCAATAATTGTTAACTATGTGGATAACGATGATTTAACACAATTAATTTTACCGATAAGAACATATTAATGTGCATAATTAAACTATTTATTAGTTTTTTTTTGTTTTTTGACAAAATTCTATTAATTTCGACAAATTATGGGTGTATAAGAGATAGCAAGAAAGGGGGATAATATGGAAGAATATGAAATAAATTCATCAACTTTAGCTATAGTACCAATAGATGATTCTACATCAAAAATATATGAAGAGGAAACATCTTATATAGTAAAAAAATCTTCTAATAGTATTATAAAAAAGAATTGTGAATTTTATGGTAGTTCATATCAAGGTAGATGTATTGGAACTAAGAGTTTAACAGGTATAAAGTCAAAGTATCCTATAATAATAGAAGAGAGTAGAAATATAATTTTTTTTCCTACAACATCTTCTAGAACTCAACAAAGTACTTGGATAGCATTAAATAAAATTAAAAAGTATACAAAAAATAATATGGTAAGTAGAGTTTTATTTAAAAATGATTTACTATTAGATGTCGATATATCATTATACTCTTTAGAAAATCAAATAATAAGAGCTACTATGTTGAAATCTAAATTATATGAAAGAAAATTAGAAAAAATTGATTAATTTTCTTTTTTTTATACCTTTTTTGTGCTATAATTATGTTGGTGTATAGGAGTACTCAAACTATATAAAAATCAAAATAAGGGGGATTAAATATGAAAATCGAGAATTTATGTATATAAAAAAATTAAAATTACATAATTTTAGAAATTATAAAAGTTTGAATGTTACTCTGACCAAGGGTATAAATATCATTTATGGTGAAAATGCCCAAGGGAAAACTAATTTACTAGAAAGTATTTATGTTTTAGGTATTACAAAATCACATAGAAATTTTATAGATAATAGCCTTATAAAAAAAGGTGAAGAATATTTAACAATAGAAGGTACTTTTAATGATAATAGCTTAGATAATAAGTTAAATATATATATTGATAATAAATCTAAAGTACTAAAATATAATAATAATGCTGTAAAAAAGATAAGTGATTATATTTCTATTATGAATATAATTATTTTTTATCCTGATGATTTAGAATTAATTAAAGGTTCTCCACAGGATAGAAGGAAATATATTAATTTAGAAATATCTCAATTGTATAGAAATTACTTTATAGCTATCAATGAATATAATAAAATATTAAAGTTAAGAAATGAATATTTAAAAAAAATGAATAAAGGAATATCTAGGGATAAATCATATTTAGATATATTAACTGGTTATTTAATAGATAGATCAATATTCATTTACAAAATGAGAGATAAGTTTATTAATAAGGTTAATCTTTATTGTTCAAATATATATAAGGATATAATGAATCTTGATGGGTTTAAGGTAGTATATAAACCAAGTATTGAATTTGATATAAATGATTCTAATATAAAAGAAATATTAAAGAAACAATATGATAAAAGATTAGAATATGATATAAAACTTTCAATGACTACTTTTGGGCCACATAAAGATGATATTGAGTTTTATTTAAATGATAAAAATTTAAAATATTATGGATCTCAAGGACAACAGAAAGTAGCAATTTTATCTTTAAAATTATCTGAAGTTGAAATATTTAAAAAATATAAACAAACAACTCCAATATTACTACTTGATGATATATTTAGTGAGTTAGATGATAAAAAGAAAAATAATCTTTTAAAGTATATAAATAAAGATATACAAACTATTATAACAACAACTGATGTTAATAATTTAGATAGTAGGTTGATAAAAAAATCTAAATTATTCAAAATAAATGATGGCAATATAATAAAAATCAAAGAGGTGAAGTTAGATGAATAATGAAAATCATTATGATGCGTCAGATATACAAGTATTAGAGGGACTTGAAGCAGTTAGAAAAAGACCAGGTATGTATATAGGTACAACGGATGTAAAAGGTTTGCACCATCTAGTATGGGAAATAGTAGATAACTCAATCGATGAGTCTTTAGCTGGTTATTGTAATAATATAGAAGTTATTATAAATAAAGGTAATTCAATAACTGTAAAAGATGATGGAAGAGGAATACCAGTAGATATACACCCTAAAACTAAAAAAAGTACTGTTGAGACAGTTTATACAGTACTTCATGCGGGTGGTAAATTTGGTGGTGGAGGCTACAAAGTATCAGGTGGTTTGCACGGTGTAGGTGCTAGTGTAGTAAACGCTTTATCAAAATGGTTAGAAGTTACAGTTTATAAAAACGGTAATATTAATTTTATGAGATTTGAGGATGGTGGACATCCAGTTGAGCCTTTAAAAGTAATAGGTGAGTGTGACATTAATAGGACAGGAACAACTGTTACTTTTAAACCAGATTCTGAAATTTTTGATACCGATATATATGATTATAATACTCTTAAAGTTAGAATAAGAGAGTTAGCCTTTTTAAATAAAGGTTTAAAAATAACTTTAAGAGATGATAGAGATGAAGAGGATACAACAGGTGAGACATTCGTATATGAAGGTGGTATTTCTGAATATGTAAAATTTATAAATCAAGAAAAAACACCAATACACGAAGATGTTATACATTTAGAAGGTTCCGAAGAAAATGTAATGTTTGAAGTAGCTTTACAATATACTAATGGTTATAACGATAATATATATTCATTTGTTAATAATATTAATACACACGATGGTGGTACTCACGAAGAAGGTGTTAGAAGAGCTTTAACAAGAGTAATTAATAATTATGCAAAAAAGTCAGGTATATTAAAAGAAAAAGATGAGTCTTTAACAAGCGATGATGTTAAAGAAGGTTTGACTATGATAATTTCTTGTAAGCATCCTAATCCACAGTTTGAAGGACAGACAAAAGGAAGATTAGGTAATAGCGAAGTAAGAAAATTAGCTGATAATGTTTTCAGTGAGGGATTTGAACAATTTTTATTAGAAAATCCAGATGAAGCTAGGGCAATAGTTGAAAAAGCTATGTTAGCTTGTAGAGCTAGAAATGCTGCCAAAAAGGCAAGAGAAATAACTAGAAAAAGTGATTTAGCAATAAGTAATTTCTTTGGAAAGTTATCAGATTGTAAAAGTAAAGATCCAAAAGTTTCAGAGATTTTTATAGTCGAGGGAGATTCTGCCGGTGGAAGTGCTAAAAAAGGTAGAGATTCTATGACACAAGCAATTCTACCACTTAGAGGTAAGATTTTAAATGTTGAAAAGGCAAGATTAGATAGAGCTTTAAGCAATGAAGAGATAAGGGCTATAATAACCGCATTTGGTACAGGAATTGGCGATGAATTTAATTTAGATAAACTAAGATATGACAAAATAATAATCATGACAGATGCCGATGTAGATGGTGCTCATATAAGAGTTTTATTACTAACATTATTTTATAGGTTCTTTAAGCCAATAGTTGAGGCAGGACATATATATGCGGCTCAACCACCATTATTTAGAATAATGCACGGAAAAACAAGAAAATATGTATTAACAGAAGAAGAAAAAGATGAGTATTTGGCCTCTTTACCAGAAAATATTCGTGCTAGAGCAGAAATTGCTCGTATGAAAGGTTTAGGAGAAATGGATGCAGAAGAACTAAATGAGACAACTATGGATATAGAAAAAAGAGTTCTAAGAAAAATAACTGTCGACGATTGCGTTGCTGCAGATGCAATATTTGAAAAATTAATGGGTGATGAAGTAGAGCCAAGAAGAAAATTTATCGAGGAAAATGCAACATTTGTAGAAAATCTTGATATTTAGGAGGTAACAACATGGATAACGAAAATAAATTAGAAAATAATAATGAAACATTAGATTTTTCAGATAAATTTCATGAAAGAGATAGTTTATCTGAAAACAATATAGTAAGTGAAGTAAGAAGTTCATTTCTTGATTATTCAATGAGTGTTATAACATCAAGAGCTATACCAGATTTAAGAGATGGATTAAAGCCAGTACATAGAAGAATTTTATGGTCTATGTTTGAGGAGGGAAATACTCCTGATAAACCCCATAAAAAATCAGCTACAACAGTAGGATATGTTATGGGACATTATCACCCACATGGAGATTCTTCAATTTATGATGCAATGGTTCGTTTAGCTCAAGATTTCAATCAAAGATATATGTTAGTTGATGGACACGGTAACTTTGGTAATATAGAAGGCGATGGAGCAGCTGCTTATCGTTATACAGAAGCTAGATTATCAAAAATTTCACTTGAATTATTAAGAGATATAAATAAAGATACTGTTGACATGGAAGATAATTTTGATGCTACTAGTAAAGAACCAAAAGTACTACCTTCAAGATTTCCTAATGTATTAGTTAACGGTTCTATGGGAATTGCAGTTGGAATGGCAACTAATATCCCACCACATAATTTAGGAGAAGTAATAGATGGATGCGTTGCATATATTGATAATCATGATATTGATACTTTAGGTCTTATGCAATATATTAAAGGTCCAGATTTCCCAACAGGTGGAATAATATTAGGAAATTCTGGAATAAGAAAAGCTTATGAAACTGGTAGAGGTTCAATTACGGTTAGAAGTAGGGCATCAATTGAGGAACACGGTGGTCACACACAAATTGTAATTACAGAAGTACCTTATGGCGTTAATACAATGGATTTAAAAAATAAGGTTGCAGAATTAGTTCATAACAAAATTATTGATGGTATATCAGATTATCATACAGACTTAAAAGATGGTATTAAGATAACGATAACATTAAAAAAGGAAGCAAATGCTCAGGTAATTTTAAATAATTTGTATAAGCATACCTCTTTCCAGACAAATTATGGAATAATATTTTTGATGCTAGATAATGGTACTCCAAAAACTTTACCACTAAAGGATATAATATCTAAATATATTGATCATCAGAAGGAAGTAATTATAAGAAGAACAAGATTTGACTTAAAAAAATCAGAGGCAAGAGTTCATATCTTAGAGGGATATAAAATCGCACTTGATAATATAGATGCTGTTATAAAGATAATTAGAGAATCTGATACTGATGAGATTGCAAAGAATGAGTTAATGAGTAGATTTAATTTAACCCAAATTCAATCAGAAAGTATACTAGAATTAAAATTAAGAAGATTAACAGGCTTAGAAAGAGCGAAAATAGAAGAAGAATTAGATAATTTATTAAAATTAATTGAAGAACTTAAATCAATATTAGAAAGTGAACAAAAAGTTTTAGAAATTATCAAAAAAGAATTATTAGAAATAAAAAATAAATATTCTGACGAAAGAAGAACATCAATAGACATGACAGCAATTGATTATATAGATGATGAATCATTAATACCTGTAGATGATTTAGTAGTAACTTTGACAAATAAGGGTTATATTAAAAGAGTTGAAAGTGATACATATAAATTACAAAATAGAGGTGGCGTTGGAATTAAAGGTATGACGACAAATGAAGAGGATTTTGTTGAAAATATACTTTATATGACTACACACGACTATATCTTATTCTTTACTAATAAAGGAAAAGTTTATAGAATGAAAGGATATGAAGTTCCTTTATATAGTAGACAATCTAAAGGATTACCAATCATTAATCTTTTACCATTAGAAAAAGATGAAAAAGTAAATGTAATGCTAAAAGCTACTCCTAAAGATGTACCAGCTTATGTTGTACTTTGTACACAAAATGGTATAATAAAGAGAACTAATATAGAAGAATTTGAAAATATTAGGACAAATGGAAAGATAGCTATAACTTTAAAAGAAAACGACGAATTGATTTCAGCTAAAATTACTGAAGGAAATTCAGAAATTTTAATAGCTTCTTCAAATGGTAGAATTATAAGATTTAATGAAAAAGAAATCAGAATCATGGGAAGAACTGCTTCTGGTGTTAAAGGAATTGATGTCGGTGATGGATTTGCTGTAGGCATGGAAATTTCTCCAGAGCATGCTAATGTATTAGTAGTTACTGAAAATGGTTATGGTAAAAAAACATCTATAGATCAGTACAGAATGACTCATAGGGGTAGTAAAGGTGTAAAAGCTTTAAATGTAACTGAGAAAAATGGTAATATTGTTTCATTTAAGATAGTAACAGGTGATGAAGATTTAATGATTATTACAAATAGTGGCATGATAATAAGATTACCTTTAGAACAAGTTTCATCAACAGGCCGTGTCACACAAGGTGTTAAATTAATTAATCTTAAAGATAATCAAAAAGTAAGTACAATTGCAATCATTAATCATGAAGAAGAAACAGATTTAGTTGATCAAAGCACTGATGAAGAGTAATGTTTCACGTGAAACATTACTCTTTTATTATTTCCTGGGAAATAATTATTTAAATAAACAAAATTTATCCAATGTTTCACGTGAAACATTGGATAAAACCTATATAATTCTAAAATAAATATAATTATTTATGATCTACAATAAAAATATAATAATAAAAAATTAAATTTATATGTTTCACGTGAAACATATAAATTAATTAAATATATATTTAACAAAAATTAATTAAAAATATAATCACATGTTTCATGTGAAACATGTGACTGCTTAAAATTATATATATTATTTATTTTAATCAATGTTTCACGTGAAACATTGATTAAAATATAAATACAAACCAATATTAAAAGAAAATAATGTATAAAATATTCAAATTTTATAAAAAATGAGTATAAATTATATTAATTTGTTGATATTTTTATGTTTTTATAATATATTATTACTGCACAACATTTATATTTGAACCAGGTCAGAGTTGGAAAACAGCAGCCTTAAAAATCCCTAAATGTGTGTGCTTTTTTTATAACTATAATTATTTCCCAGAAAATAATTACTAAAATAAATAAAAAATATTCAATGTTTCACGTGAAACATTGAATAAGATAAATATCTTTATAAAATAAACATAATTATTTATAATCTGTAATAAAAATATAATAATAAAAAATAAAATTATATGTTTCACGTGAAACATTGGAGGTATAAATGAATGAATATTATATTCAAATTGCTATAAAAGAAGCAAAAAAAGCTAAAAAAAAGAAAGAAGTACCAGTAGGGGCTGTTATTGTTAAAAATAATAAAATAATATCAAAAGCACACAATAAAAAAGAAAAATTAAAAAATTGTACAAAACATGCAGAAATAATCGCAATATCAAAAGCATGCAAAAAATTAAAAAATTGGAGATTAGATGATTGTGAAATATATATAACAATGGAACCATGCATGATGTGTTGTGGAGCAATAGAACAATCTAGAATAAAAAAAATAGTTTATGGTGCAAAAAACGAAAATTATGGATATACAGAAAAATTAAAAAATATTGAAATAATATCAAAAGTTTGTGAAGAAGAATGTAAAAAAATGGTACAATCCTTTTTTAAAAAAAGAAGATAAGTACTTTTTTTTTGAAACTTAAAAGTGTATAATAATATTATGATTTGAGGTGACATATGTACCAGGCTTTGTATAGAAAATATAGACCAAAAACATTTGAGGATGTAGTTGGTCAAAAAGTTATAATAAAAACATTAACAAACAGCATATTAAATAATAAAATAAATCATGCGTATTTGTTTACAGGGCCAAGAGGTACTGGAAAAACAAGTATAGCTAAAATATTAGCTAAAATAGTTAATTGTGAATCTTTAGATGGTGTTAAACCATGTGATAAATGTGTAAGTTGCACACAAAGTAATAATAATCAAAATACCGATATAATAGAAATTGATGCTGCTTCAAATAATGGTGTAGATGAAATAAGAGAATTAAGAGATAAAGTTAGTTTAGTGCCATCATATGGAAAGTATAAAGTATATATAATAGATGAGGTTCACATGCTTACTACTGCTGCATTTAATGCTTTACTTAAAACATTAGAAGAACCTCCAAAGCATATAATTTTTATTTTAGCTACGACAGAACCCCATAAAATTCCATTGACGATTTTATCTAGGTGTCAGAGATTTGATTTTAAAAAAATAAGTATAAATGATATAAAACAAAGGTTAACCCACATTTGCGAACAAGAAAAAATAGATATAACAGATGAGGCTATTGAACTTATTGGAAGATTATCTGATGGTGGAATGAGAGATTCAGTAAATTTACTTGATCAACTAACCGCATATACATCAGATAAAATTGATATTTCTGATGTTCACTCTGTCTATGGAACTATAACGAATAAAGAAATTTTTGAAATTTTAGAAAAAATTTATAAGAATGAACTAAGTAATGTTTTTGATTTGATTCAAAAATATGATGAAGATGGAAAAAACTTAACAAAAATAATAGAAATAATAATAGAATTTTTAAAAAATACTTTAATATATTATAATAGTTCGAATTATTTCAGTGATACTGATGAAAAAAAAATGTATGAAAATATATGTAATTTAGTTACTGAAAATCAAATATATAAATCTATAGAGATTTTATTAGATTCATTAAAAAATAGTAAAACTACTAATAATGTTAAATTAATATTTGAACTTGCTGTAATAAAAATATTTGAGGCAATAAAAGAACGAGAATCTAATGTTAATAAAAATATTGAATTACCTATTTTAGAAGAAAAAAAGAAAATTAAAGTAGAAAAAAAGATTGAAACTAAAGAAGTAAATAAAGAAATTAAGAAAAATATAGATGAGTTAAAAAAGATAAGAATAAATAATGCTTTATCAAAATTTGACAAAAAAGAATTAGTATCTTTTAAAAAAGAAATAGAAAAAATTAAAGAATTACTTATGGATCCTGATTATAGTTCTGTAGTATCTCTTGTTTTAGATGGTGAATTGAAAGCTAAAGGTGATAAGAATTTAATATTCGTATATAAAATTAAAAATTTAGAAGAGTGTTTTAACCTTTCGCTTATTGAGATAGAAAGAGCTTTTAAAAAAATATTTGATATAGAATATAAACCAATTGCAGTAAGTGATGAAGAGTGGATTCCAATAAAAGAAGAATTTAATGAAAATATGAAATCTAAAAAAAATATATATGAATATAAAGAGGAAGAAAAGAAATTAGAAGAAATATATGACAAAAAAGAAGAAAAAAAAGATAATATAAATGAAATAGAAGATATTTTTGAAGATTTAGTAGTTTATAATTAGAAAGAAGGAATAATATGAATATGCAAGCTATGCTTAAACAAGCACAAAAATTACAAAAGGATATGTTAGAAACACAAGAAAAAATTAATTCTACAGAATTTGTAGGAAAATCATCAATAGTTACGGTAAAGATGAATGGTAAAAAAGAATTATTAGATATTAAAATTGATGTTGATAAAATAGAAGAAGACGATGTTGAACTATTGCAAGATATGATAACAGTTGCTTTTAATGATGCCATGAAACAAATAGATAAAGAAATTGAATCCAAAATGGGTAAATATACTAACGGAATGCCAGGTTTATTTTAATGAAATATCCAAAAACTATTTTAAATTTAATAGAGTGTTTTAAAAAACTACCAGGTATAGGAGAGAAAACAGCTGAAAGACTTGCTTTATCTCTATTAGAAATCGATGATGAAACAATAGATTTATTTTCAAAATCACTTAAGGATTCAAAAACTAAGATAAGAAGATGTATAAATTGTAATAATTTAAGTGAAGAAGAATTGTGCGAAATATGCAAAGATAAAAGTAGAAATAAAACTATATTATGTGTTGTTGAAGAGCCTAAAAATGTTATGTTATTTGAAAAATTAAACATATTTGATGGATTTTACCATGTATTAGATGGTTTAATATCTCCTATAGATGGTATAAATCCTGAAGATATAAATATTTCTAGTTTGATTGAAAGAGTTAAAAAGGATAATGTACAAGAGGTTATTCTAGCATTGAAACCAAGTATTGAAGGTGAAACAACATCACTTTATATTTCTAAGTTATTAGAGGATTCAAATATTAAAATATCAAAAATAGCGTATGGAATTCCTTTAGGAGCTGAAATGGATTATGTAGATTCTTTAACTTTAGAAATGGCATTAGAAAATAGAATGGATATATCGACTAATAAAAATTCATAAATAATTATTTTAAACATAAGATAGATTAGGTGGACAATATGTTAAAACTTATATTTAAAATAATTAAACGAATTATTATTAGTTCTTTTTTGTTATATGCTTATAATTTACTCATGCAACCTGTTGGAATGATTATACCAATTAATGTAATTACTATTGGTTTAATAACTTTACTCGGTGTACCAGCACTCTTATCTTTGATATTCATAATGGTAATGATTTACTAAAATTATTATATAATTAAAAACATTTGCCTAAAGAAAATAACTTGAGGCTTTTTTCATTTAAAAAGCTTTATTTTATGGTATAATATCCATGTAGTTTGGTATTCATGGAGGTGTGGCTTATGTTAGATGATTTTAGTTTAGAACAAAATATAGTCTATAAAACTTTAATAAATTCTGTTAAAAATAACAAATTAAGTCATGCATTTCTTATTGAAACAAATGGTTATCCTAAGGCAGTTGATTTAGCTCTTGCTTTTGCAAAATATATATTATGTCCAAATAACTATAGTAATAATAAAAATTGTGGTGATTGTAAGCAATGTGGTGCGATAACTAACAACGAATTTATTGAACTTAAAATAATAGATGCTGATGGTCAGTGGATTAAAAAATCACAGTTAACAGATTTACAAAATGAATTTTCAAAAAAATCAGTTTTGGGAAATAAAAAGGTATATATAATTAATCAAGCTGAAAAATTAAATGCATCTTCATCAAATTCTTTGTTAAAGTTTCTAGAAGAGCCAGAAGAAGGTATAATTGCAATTTTAATAGTTGAAAACATGTATCAATTATTAAGTACAATAGTATCTAGATGTCAAATTTTATCACTTAAAAATAAAACAAATTTAATAGGGCTTTCTACTTTAGAAAAGATAGCTCATTATATCTATAGCAGCAATGAAGAAATTACTTCTTATATAAATAGTGATGATAGCAGAAATAAATTAGATAAAGTTATAGAATTTATTAAATATTATGAAGAAAATCATAGTAATACTATAATTTATATAAATAAACTTTGGCATGATATATTTAAAGAAAAAGATGAAATATATAATGCATTTACAATTATTTTATTATTTTATAAAGATGTATTAAATATAAAACTTAATAAAAATATTGAAATATTTAACGATTATATTGAAATAATGAAAAATATAGAAAATAAAAATAATTTAGATTCATTAACACTTAAAATAAATGTTATAATGAATTTAAGAGAAAAGATTAAATTTAATGTAAATAATAATTTACTTATGGATAAATTAATAATTGAATTAGAGGGATGTGAAATGAAATGATAGAGGTAGTAGGTGTATCATTTAAGAAAAATGGTAAAATATATTACTTTTCTCCTAATGGTTTAAAAATTAAAAAAGGTATTGATGTAATAGTTAAAACAGAAAGAGGGTTACAATTTGGAACAGTTGAGTTATCCAATTTTGAAATAGAACCATCTAAATTAACGACTACTTTAAGTACTATAGAAAAAATAGCGTCTAAAAGTGACCATGAAATGCATTTAAAAAATATTGAAGATGCTAAAAAAGCATTAGTTAAGTGCAAGGAATTAATTAAAAAATATAATCTTAATATGTATGTATTAGATTGTAATTATACTTTTGATAGAAGTCAATTACTTTTTACATTTTTAGCAGAGTCTAGAATAGATTTCAGAAAATTAGCTAAGGATCTAGCCAATATTTATAAAACAAGAATAGAACTTAGACAAGTCGGCGTAAGAGATAAAGCTAAAGAAGTTGGAGGATATGGATCTTGTGGTAGAGAGCTATGTTGTTCAAAGTTTTTGTGTGACTTTGATTCTGTGTCAATAAATATGGCTAAAAATCAAAATATAGCTTTAAATCCAAGTAAAATAAATGGTTGTTGTGGAAGACTTCTTTGCTGTTTGAAATATGAAGAGGATTGCTATAAAGAATTTTCAAAAAAATTGCCAAAACTAGGTAAAAAAATAGAAATTTTTGGAAGTGAAGGAAAAGTAATTAGTGTAGATATTTTAGGACAAAAATATAAAGTAGAATTAAAAGATGGCCAAATAATGGAAGTAGATGCTAATGAAAGTAATTAATTATTTGTTAGGATATAAAGATTTAAAAATAGTGCAGGATGATCAAATGTTTAACTTTTCTTTAGATTCAGTGCTGCTTCCTAATTTTGTAACACTAAATAAAAAAATAGATAAAATACTCGATATAGGATGTGGTAATGCTCCTATACCTTTAATTTTATCCACTAAAACAACTGCAAAAATAATTGGTGTAGAAATACAAAAAAGTGTTTTCAAGCTTGCAGAGGAGTCAGTAACTTTAAATAAAAAAAATGATCAAATCAAAATAATAAATGATGATATAAATAATTATTATAAAGAATGTGAAACTGATACTTTTGATATTATAGTATCAAATCCTCCATTTTTTAAGTATACTGAAACATCAAATATAAATAAAAATGATTATAAAACTATTGCAAGACACGAAGTTAAATTAAATTTAGGTGAGTTATTTAAAATTGCTAGGAAATTACTTAAAAATAATGGCGTTATTGCAATAGTTAATAGACCTGAAAGATTTGTTGAAGTAGTTGAAGAAATGAAAAATAATAACATAGAACCTAAAAGGGTACAATTTGTATATCCAAAAATGAATAGTGAAGCCAATGTTATGTTAATTGAAGGAACTAAAAATGGTAAACCAGGTCTTAAATTACTCCCACCAATATATACACATTTGGATAACGGAGAATATACTGAAGAAATAAAAAAATATTTTGAATAGAGGTGGCATATGTCTCAAAAAAGTTATAATAATACTCCAAGTTTATATCTTATTCCAACGCCGATAGGTAACATGGAAGATATAACTATAAGAGCTATTAATACACTTAAAATGGTTGATGTAATATTTTGTGAAGATACTAGGGTAACAGGACAGTTATTAAAATATTATGATATAAATAAAAAATTAATATCATCTCATGAATTTAATGAAGCTAATAATAAAGAAAAATTATTAGAATATTTAAAAAATGGATGTAATGTAGGGCTTGTGAGTGATAGAGGTACACCTATAATAAGTGATCCTGGTTATGAACTTTCAAGATATGCTATTGAAAAGGGGTATAATGTCATTAGTTTACCAGGTGCAACAGCTTTAATACCAGCTTTAACTTCTTCAGGAATTAGTCCCATGCCATTTTATTACTATGGTTTTTTAAAATCTCAATCTAGTGCTAGAAAAAAAGAATTAGAATTTCTAAAAAATATAGATGCTACTTTAATACTTTACGAAGCACCTCATAGAATAAATAAGACTTTAAAAGATTTAAGTGATATTTTAGGAAGTAATAGAAAAATTTCTATATCAAGGGAAATAACAAAAAAATATGAAGAAATATATAGAGGAACTATAGAAGAATTAATAAATGAAAATAACGAATATAAGGGGGAACTTGTAATTGTAATTGAGGGTAATAAAAAAGCATTAGAATATAAATCTTTAACAATAAAAGAACATGTTGATTTATATATTCAAGATGGAAAAAGTTCAATGGATGCTATTAAAATAGTTGCTAAAGAGCGTGGTATGAAAAAAAGTGAAGTATATGATTCGTACCACAGTATAGAAAGAAGTGATTTATGAAACTTATAGTAGGTTTAGGAAACCCAGGATCAGAATATAATAGAACTAGACATAATATAGGATTTATGTGTATTGATAGTATATCTAATCATTTTAATGTTTTATTAGATTCAAACAAATTTAATGGTTTATATACACAGTTTAACTATAAAAATGAGAAAATAATTTTATTAAAACCTCAAAAGTACATGAATTTATCTGGGGAAGTAATTAGAGATTTTGTTAATTTTTTTAAAATAGATATAAATGATATATTAGTTATATGTGATGACTTGGATACTCAAGTGGGTTCATATAGATTAAGATATAAGGGATCTAGTGGAGGTCATAATGGTCTTAAAAATATAGAACAAAATTTATCTACAAATGAATATAAAAGAATTAAAATAGGTATATCAAATGATAAAACTAAAGATACTAAAGATTATGTTTTAGGAAAGTTTAGTAAAGAAGAATTAGATTTAATTAAGCCAATAATAGATAAAATGCCTAATATAATTGAAGATTATCTTGTATTACCATTTGATAATTTAATGAACAAATATAATTAGTGAGTGATATTATGTTAGGTGCAATTTTAAAAGATAAAGAAGAGAGTAATTATTTATATTTTAAAAAACAGGATAATAATTTAATTTATTATGGTTTTTGTGTAAAAGAGAATAATTTATATCCAATAGGTAAAAATATAGTTGATGTTATCTATAATTTAGTTAAAGTTAATAGTGATTGTACATACATAGGAGATTATTTAGATTTTAAAGTATATTTGGATAACAAAAATAATTTAAAACATTACTTAAAAAACAATATTGAAGATTTTACAATGTTTTTTAAAAATAATGGTGAAGATTTAATACTTTACAGTAAGAAATCAGAAAAAGATAGTGAAAGTAAAGAATTTCATATTGGTAAAAAAATTTTAAAAATTTCTCTTGGAATTTTACTTACAATTACGAGTTATTTTGTAATTTTTTCAGAAATTAGTGCACAACTTACTAAAGGAAATTTTACAAATAATATACAATATTCATTAGCTAAACCAGTATATTCTATTTCAGAATATTTAAATTTAGACTTAAACTGTATAGATGTTAGTGAAGGAATAAATTTAATAAATTCCTCACAATTACCAGATGATATGAAAAGTATTTTTGCTAATGAAAATTTGTTAGAAGATGTATTTCAATATTATAAAGGTACCGATATGGAATATCTTATTAAATATAAATTAAAAAATATAAAAATAAGACTTTATGATCCAACTGAGATTTTTATTCCAAATCCACAAACAACAGATGGTTTTTATAATGATATAGCTCCTAATGTAATAAATGCAAAAAATATAGGTGGGTACGAGGAAATATTAAAGCATGAGTTTATACATTTATTACAATCTCCAGATAAAAGTTATCCATTTTTGAAAGAAGCAGTTGCAGAACTTGCTGCAAATGAGTATTTAGATAAGCCTTTTGGTTCATATATACCTGCTTTAATAAATCTTGAGTTACTTATGAATACTATTGGTCCTAAAGTAATATGGGAAACTGTATTTAGTGGTGATGATACTAACTTAGTAAGTATATTAAAAAATAATCTAAATGAAGAAGATTATAATGAATTAATATTTTATTTAAAAAGTAGACCAGAAGATGTAGAATCTAATTCAAAAGATTTTAATAGTATAGTTGCTAGACTATATGAAAATATAAATTCTAAAAATATTCGTGATGATAAAGATATATATAACGAATATGGTTACATGGTAGGAAGATACTATTTTAATACAGAAAAAATAAACAGCGATTTAAGTGTTAAATCAATAAATGAAATGTTTCCAGATCAAGCTATTAGAAGTAATAATTTAGTAAAATAAACATTATGAAAGGAGGGTACAATGAATTTTTTAAACAATATACTTAACAATCTAGATGGAGATTTTATATCAGGACTTACACCTGAACTTAAAGGTCTTTTTATATATAAAAAATTTAAAAAAGAAAATAAAAGTATATTATGTGTAACTTCATCCATATATGAAGCTAATAAATTATATCAAATACTTATAAACTATACGGACAAAGTATCCTTTTTTCCTATGGATGATTTTTTAACAAGTGAAGCACTTGCTATTAGCCCTGAATTTAAATTTACTAGATTAGATACTTTAAATAAAGTAATATTTGAAAAAAGAATAGTTATAACAAATTTAATGGGTTTTTTGAGATTTTTACCAAATCCTGATGATTATAAAAATTCTTATATGAAAATAAAAATAAATGATGAAATAAAAATAGATGAACTTATAGATAAATTATATAAAATAGGTTATAAAAGAGAAACTTTAGTAAACAAAACAGGTGAAATTGCAGTTAGGGGATTTATTATTGATATTTTTTCAATTAATTATTCAAATCCAATAAGAATAGAATTTTGGGGAGATGTAATTGAAAGAATTAGTGAATTCGATGTCGATACTCAGATATCTAAAAAGAACTTAGATGAAATATTAATTGTTCCAACAACAGAATTTATAGTAGATAAAGAATTATCTGAAGATTTAAAACAAAGGGATATTGTTAATTATATTAAACCATCATCTATATTAGACTACCTAGATAATCCTATACTTATTTATAACGATAAAGAATCTATTAATACAAGTTATAATTTATTAGAAGAGGAAATAGAGGATTATAAAAAAAATAATGAGATACCTAAAAATACTCCTTTTATGTTTGAATTACTTAATTCATATAATGTTAAAGAAATAGATTTTGTATCATTCGACAATAAAATAAAATCAAATAATTCTATAGTATATCAATCTTTTGAGCTTGATAATTTTGTTGGTGGAACGGATGCAATCAATAAAAGACTTAATCAATATATAAAAGATAATAAAACAGTTATAATTTGTCTTTCTGATAGGTATAAAGTAAATAAAATAGAAGATGAATTAAATAATAAATTTACTGTTATAACAAGCATTGATAATATAATACCTGGTAAAATAAATCTAGTAGTTAAAAAAATAAGTAGTGGATATGTAATAGGTAATTATGTAGTAGTATCAGAAAAAGAATTATTTAATAAAAAAGAAAGTGGTATTGCATATAAATCTAATTTTAAAATGGGATCTAAAATAAAAGATATAAATAAACTTAATGTAGGCGATTATGTTGTACATTTCGCACATGGTATTGGAATTTATAAAGGTATTAGAACTCTTACTAAAAATGGCTTAAAAAAAGATTATATAACTGTTGAATATAAAGGAGAAGATAAGTTATATATACCAGTTGAAAAGTTAGAATATATAAATAAATATTCTTCAAAAGAAGGTGTTGAGCCAAAAATAAGTAAATTAGGTGGTACAGAATGGGCAAAAACTAAATTACATATAAAAAAGAAAATAGAAAGTATTGCGAGTGATTTACTAAAATTATATTCACAAAGAGAAATGGCAATAGGATATGCATTTGAACCAGATACTATAGAACAAATAGAATTTGAAAAAAATTTCCCATATGTTGAAACTAAAGATCAATTAAAAGCAACTGAAGAAATAAAAAAAGATATGGAAAGAAAAGTTCCTATGGATAGACTTCTTTGTGGAGATGTTGGATATGGTAAAACAGAAGTTGCTTTTAGAGCAATATTTAAGGCTATAATGTCAAATAAACAAGTTTTATTCTTATGTCCTACTACAATTCTTTCTCATCAGCACTATACTAATGCTATAGAAAGATTTAAAGAATTTCCTGTTAGAATAGAACTATTAAATAGATTTGTTTCACAGAAAAAACAAAATGAAATTCTAAAAGATTTAGGTGAAGGTAAAATAGATTTACTAATTGGTACACATAGAATACTTAGTGATGATGTAATATGCAAAAGACTTGGATTATTAGTAGTAGATGAAGAACAAAGATTTGGAGTTAAACATAAAGAAAAAATAAAATCATATAAAAATAATATTGATGTATTAACTCTTAGTGCGACACCTATTCCAAGAACACTTCAAATGTCTTTAGCTGGTGTTAGGAGTTTATCCTTAATAGAAACACCACCTGTTGATAGATATCCTATTCAAACCTATGTTTTAGAAGAAAATCAAAATGTAATTAAAGATGCTATTTATAAAGAATTAGCTAGGCAAGGACAAGTATTTATTTTATATAATGATATATCAACAATGGAAGATAGAAAAAGAAAATTAGAAAATCTTGTTCCAGAAGCAAAAATAGTTTGTGGACACGGAAAAATGCAAAAAGATGAATTAGAAGATGTTATGTATAAATTTTTAAATAAAGAATATGATGTTCTTCTTTGTACTACTATAATAGAAACTGGAATTGATATACCTAATGTTAATACTTTAATAATAATAGATGCAGATAGATATGGTTTATCTCAACTATATCAAATAAGGGGTAGAGTTGGAAGAAGTAATAAAATCGCTTATTCATATTTAATGTATAATAAAGGTAAGACACTATCTGATGTAGCTAAAAAAAGACTTAATGTTATAAAAGAATTTACTGAACTTGGTAGTGGTTTTTCTATCGCCATGCGAGATTTATCAATAAGAGGAGCTGGAGATATATTAGGAGAAGAACAATCAGGTTTTATAGATAGTGTTGGAGTTGAGTTATTTTTAGATATGCTTAACGAAGAAGTAAATAAATTAAAAGGAATAAATGTAGAAACTGAAGATGAAAGCACTCAACCATTAATAGAAGTAGATACAACTATAGATGATAAATATGCTAAAGAAGAAGAGTTGAAAATTGAAATACATCAAAAAATTAATAAAATAGATTCTATAGAAAGTTTAGAAACTACAAAAAGTGAACTAGAAGATAGATTTGGTTTATTAGATGAAAATATAATTATATATATGTATGAAGAATTATTTGAAAAAGAAATCAAAAAATTGGGTATAAATAAAGTTAATCAAACTAAGAATTTTATAGAAATTACTCTACCAAAAGAATTAACTAAAAAAATAGATGGTGAATTATTATTTTTAGATGTTATGTCATTGACAAGGAAGTTTAGATTTTCTATGAAATCAGAGGAATTAAAGATAACACTTGATATTGTAGGATTAGAAAAACATTTCATATATTATTTAATTGATATGCTAAATATATTAACAAAGTCTATAAAAAATTAAAAAAATATTGTATTATTTTATTTATTGATGTAAAATGTAAGTAGTAGTGTAGACAGTAGTCTACAAAGTGAGGGTGAAAAAATGAGACGAACAAGAAGGAGAAATAAAAATCAAAAAGTAATATTTTTGAGCACAATAGCGTTTTGTGTCGTAGCTATATCTGTCGCTTATGCAGCCTTTTCTAATACTTTGACTATTTCAGCAAATGCTACAGTAACTCCAGATGAAAGTAATTTCAAAGTAGGATTTTCAACAGAATCTGATTCAATTACTACAGGTACAGTTCAACCAGGTGGAGGAAATCCAGATTATGCAAATAAAGGGACTACTGCGACTTTAACAGAAACAACTGTTTCAGGAATAACTTGGTATTTTACAGGTCCTGAAACAAAATCAGATGCATATAGTTTTTATGTTGTAAATGCTGGTCAATACGATGCCACTTTAGCTTCTGTTGTATATGAAAATGTAAAAGGAAAATCTAGCCCTATAGTTTGTACAGCACTTGCTGGAACAACTGATTCATTAGTACAAAAAGTTTGTTCTAATATTAGTGTCATAGTAACAACTCGTACTTATAATAGTGATATGCCTGTAATTTGGACAACGACAAAAACAAACAACGCTGTATCAATAGTAATACCAAAAGGTCATTATAGAACTGTTGAAATAGGTTTTCAATATACGGGTAATGATCTTGCAGATGGACCATTTAAAGTAGAATTTGGAGATATCAATTTTAACTTTACTTCTGCTACTTAAAATATTAAGAGAAAATATTAATTAATTTATTTTCTTTTTATTTGCACAGTTTTTAGTAGTATAAATTAATTTAAAATAAAAATTAACATTAAAATAAAAAATTCGTCTTAAAGTATTGATTTTTAAATTTTGATGTGAGATAATCTTATTGTATAGCATACGAGTAAAAAGATAGGGTATTATCTATAATAGTGTTAAAACGGTGGTATGCTAAATGGTGAGGAGGTGAGATTGTGGAAAACGAAAAAAATTCAAAAGTAATTGCAATACTAGCATTAATTGTTGCAGTGGCAGGATTGGGAATAGGTTTCGCAGCCTTCACAAGCACACTTACCATTTCATCAAGTGCAACAGTAACACCAAGTGATGATACATTTAAAGTAGTATTTGATAAGGAATATGAAACAAGTGGTATAACTTGTAGCCCATCAGGAAGTGCATCTGTTTCAAGTTCAGGAACAGTTGATGATACAACAATTACTGGTATTAAAGTAGCATTTACTAAACCAGGTGATTCAGTAACATGTACTGCTCAAGTAAAAAATAGCGGAGAATACGAAGCATATTTGAATTCAATTACTACTGGTAATTTATCTTGCCAGAAAGCTTCAGAGTCTCAAGCAACTGAAGGTTTAGTTAATGAGGCTTGTAAAGGTATAGAAGCAACATTTACAGTTGGTAGTGATTCAGCAACTTCAAAAAGTTCAGCTTCAGAGTCAAAATCTAGTATAAAAGGTCATACTTTATCAAAAAGTACTTCAGAGACAGTTACAATTAAAATTGAATATAAATCAGGATCACAACAAGCTGATGGTGCATTTGATGTAACAATACCACAAACATCATTATCATATAGTTCAGCAGATTCAGCAAGTTAATATTCATATATAATTTAGATTATATAAATAAAATCAATATTTTAGTTAGGTGGTGAACAAATGGGAAGAGATAGAAATTCAAAAGTAATAGCAGTTGTAGCGTTAATTGTTGCAGTAGTAGGATTAGGAATAGGTTTTGCAGCCTTCACAAGTACACTTACAATTTCTGCAAATGCAACAGTAACACCAAGTGGAGATGCCTTCAAAGTTGTATTTGATACAACTTATGAAACTGAGGGAATAGAATGTGATACAACAGTAGGAAATGCATCAGTTACAGAAACAGGAACAGTAGCTGATACAACGATTTCTGGTATTAAGGTAGCATTTACTGACCCAGGTGACTCAGTAACATGTACTGCTCAAGTAAAAAATACTGGTGAATATATAGCTTATTTGAATGCAATTACTACTAGTGATTTAACTTGTAAGAAAGCTACATCATCTCAAGCAACTGACGCCTTAGTTACAGCAGCTTGTGCAGGTATAGAAGCAACATTCACAGTTGGAAAAGACTCTGCAACTTCAAAAAGTGCAAGTTCTGTATCAAATTCTGCAATAACAAGTCATACTTTAGCTAAAGCTGGTACTGAAAAAGTTACAATTAAAATCGAATACAAAACTGGTTCAGCTAGAGCTGACGGTGCATTTGATGTAACAATACCTGCAACAACATTGACTTACGGTTCAGCAGATTAAAAAAATTATATTAAGTTATAATGCATATGCTTTATACTTAATATGTTTTAATAAAATTATTTAGGAGGAGACATGAAAAAGAGTTATAAGAGGTTGGTTTTATTTCAATGTGTGATGTTTGCTATCCTTATACTAAATAGTTTTATATCAAATATATTAAGCGAATATAATATAATAATATTTTCGGTTGCGATGTTGGTATTATTTAAATTTTTGTTAGGATTTGAGAAGGATAGAAATAGATTTGTTAAAGATGTAATATTTGAAGTTTCTATGTTTTTGATTTTCTTTTTGTTAGCTTATTATTTTTTAGGTATTTTTATAGGATTTGCAAGGACAAGTAATTATTATACATTTGGCGGATTTAAGACATTTATAATACCTATTGCGCTTAGTATTCCTTTAAAAGAATGCTTAAGATATATGATGCTAAAAAAATCAGAAGGTAAGAAGTTTCTAATATTTATTACAGTTTTGTTATTTATATTTTTGGATGTATCTGATCCAATATATTATAATAAATTTGCTGATAGTTATGAGTCTTTTATATTTGTTGCACTTACATTACTACCAGCCATAAGTACTAATATTTTATGTACTTACATTTCTATTAATAGCGGATATAAACCAACAATATTGTATTTATTAGTGATGGAATTATATCAATATTTGGTACCAATAGTACCTAATCCAAACGAGTATCTTTCATCAATAATTCAATTTATTGTGCCATTTATATTGTTATATAAGCTACATGGTTATTTCCAAAAAGAAAAAGATGAATATACTCCTAGGGATTATTCAAAAAAAGATTATTTAATACTTGCATTACCGGCATTTGTTATAATAGTTCTTGTATATTTTACTTCTGGATATTTTAAATATCAAGCAGTTGCTATTGCAACAGGAAGTATGGTTCCAACTATTAATAAAGGTGATGTAGTTATTATAGAAAAGTTTGACAATAATGTTGATAAGTTAAAGGAAGGTCAGATTATTGCATTCGAATATCATGGAGTTTTGATTGTACACCGTATAATTAGAATATCTGAAGTTAAAGGAGAGTATTTTTTATACACACAAGGGGATGCTAATAATGCAGAAGATGGCTATCCAGTAACACAAGATATGATTGTTGGAACTATAAGTGTTAAAATTCCGTATATAGGGTTACCAACTGTGTGGTTAAAAGAAGTATAGGAGGGAAAATGAAAAATGAACAAAAAGATGGAAAAGGGAGAAAAGAGTAAGAAAAATAAAAAAACTAAGTATGTTGGATTTTCAACTCGTTTGGTGTTAAGTTGTTCTATATTTGTACTATCTTTGTTATTATGTCTTCTTTCTTTTAAACATTCTATATCTTATTTAGAAGAAACAAGCACAAAATATGAAGAAAATAGTTATTTAGATTATAAAGTATATTTAAAACCAAATGAATATTATGAAACAGATTATCTTGGAAAGAATATGGCATATATAGCTAGTTTAATTAAGAATATTGATATTGATTTTAATTATGCTTTTGGTATCGAAGATAAGCTTAAATTAGATTATAATTATAGTATTATTGGAAGATTAACTATTACTAGTGAAAATGGAGTAGATACTTATTTTGAAAAAGAATATACACTTATGGATACTAAGAGTAATACTCTTCAAGATTCTGAGAAATTTTCTATAAATGAAAGTATTTCGATAGATTATGATTATTATAATAATTTAGCAAATAGTTTTAAAACTGATTATGGTATCGATACTGCAAGTAATTTAACTGTAATTTTGAGGATTAATAAAACTGCTGCTAATGGTGATTCTGTATATTTAAATGATGGAAATGATATGTCTATTGTTATACCACTATCACAAAGAGCAATTAATATTAACTTAAATTATAATGAAATAAATAATTCTAGTTATGTTACAAGACAATCTGATTTAAAATTAGATAATTATCCATTTGTGGCATTATCTTTGGTATTCTTTGGTATATCTTTAGTATCATTGTCTAAGGCATTTGGTTTAATTGCTTCTATTAAAACAAAAAAATCTGCTTATGATAAATATGTTAATAAAATTTTAGCTGAGTATGATAGATTGATAGTTGAAACTTCAACTGATCCAAAGATAAGTGAAGCAAATGTTATTAAGATAAATAAAATAGAGGAATTATTGGATGTAAGAGATAACTTAAAATTACCTATTATGTATTATACTGTTACTAAACATCAAAAATGTTATTTCTATATTAGACAAAATGATCAAGTTTATTTATATGTAGTTAAGGCAGTAGATATAGAGGCTAAAAAATGAGAAAGCTAAAAAGATGGCTAAATAGTTTTAATGAAAAAGTGCGAAAGAGTATTAATATATACTCTATTTGTGCTATATTGTCCATTTCAATTTTTCTTCTAACAGTGGCTTATGCTGCGCTAGGTAAAAAATTAACAGTAACTGGTATGGTCGGTTATGTAGATGAGCTTCAAGACATAAGAGTAACTAATGTAGTTACATCATCATCTTCTACAGGTGGTATATCAACTGATATACATTATACTAGTAGGCTTTTAAATTTAGGTATAACGCTACCTACAGCAACTTCTACTGTTGTATTTGATATAACAGTTGAGAATTTTGGAAATGTTGCCATGGGTATAAATGCTTTTAAGGGATTACCTGACAACTTGAAATATTCGGTAAGTGATTATACTTTAGGGACAAAAATATGTGATACTGCCGGTAATTGTAAATTAGGAGCTAAAAAAACATTTAAATTGACTATTCAATATAAGGATGCTAGTAGTTTTAGTTCATCTAATGTATCTTTTCCACTATCTTTAACTGTTGATTTTAGAAAATTTCATACAATTAAGTTTGGCCCATGGATTGGTCTTGATGATGTAGAAGTTGCGGATGGAGGTAGTTATAATACTACTAAACTTCCCAATATGCCTTATTATGTAGTAACTATGGGGAATAAATTATTAACACCTGGGACTGATTATACTAATAATTATTATCCAGGAACTGTAACACAAATAAGTATAGATAATATAACTGATGATGTAGAGATTAATAGACTATGTGTACCAGCTGCGAAGAAAGATTTAGTAAAATCTTTCAAGGTTAATAGTGTATATCAATATGATGCTTATGGAACATTGCCAGATGGGAAGATACAATTAGGTGACGAATATGTATGTACTGTTGATGGATTTAATAAATATAATTTTAGAGTGGCATCTATAAGTGATGATACAGTTTCTTTGAACTTAATTGCAGGTGTAAATAGCAATGGGTCTTTGACAAAAGGAGAGTCTGTTGGTGAATCAGTTAAATATGGAGCAAATTTATCAACTACAGTTCCTGATAATGTTTTTACCATTATAGATAAAATTACGCAAGGATGGCCAACATTTCCAAGGATTAAAATTAATCGAAAGTTGGATAAAACTATGTTTACTGTTTCAACAAGTGATACTGGTGATATTCGTATTGGAATGACTAATAGTGCAATATTAACCTATAAAAACATGAGGGCCCGCATACCATATTATGAGGATGTAGAGGAGATTTGTGAAAAAGAAGAATGGATAACTGGAAATGTTAGCCAGTATGATATAGTGTGCCCAAATTCATTTGGATATCCAGGATGGATTTTACCGGGTATACCGGATTATGAAGATAAATATTATTATGGAGTAAAGAGTATAGAAAATTCTCTTCCTGATCCTACTGGAGGTGCGGGTAAAGACTATTTAATGAATTATGTTAATTCAGTATCAAATACTGATACAAATTTTGTAAGATTGATGGTTGAGCTTCCAAAAGCAGTATTACAAGCTTCTGGAAAATTAGGTGATGTTAATAATGATACAGTAATTGATGAACAGGATGTAGAAGATTTAAGTGAATATGTTGAATTCATTAAACAAAATCCTAGTCAATCTTCTAGTGATGCATATGAACTCAATATAAAAACAGAATATGCTGATGTATATGATGACGGTGTTATTGATAGTAACGATGTCGATACATTACTTAGTTATGTTGATGGAGAAATTGAATCAATACCAGTACAACCAGCAGCACCAAAAACATATATTTGCCAAGCAGTAACACAAGAAACTGCAAGCAAAACAAGTTCCGGAGCTTTAAAAGGTTTTGTACCATTTAAAGGTAATGTTGCCCCAATGGGGGAAGAATTTATATGTAAGGTAAATGATACAAAATCATATCACTTCTTCGTAGTATCTAAATCTAAAATAACGGATGATGCTGACATAGATTTGATATTAGAGGACAATATTAGTAAAAATGGTAGTTTAGGTGGTGCAAGTACTGCTTTTGCTGCCAGTGGTGCTATAAAAGATGGTCCAATTAAAGCATATGATGATTTATATAGTGCAACAAAGGATTGGACAAATATACCTTCTCAAAAGTTTTCTATAAACTATTTAAATTCAAAAGGAGGATTCTCATATTCTTACAGTATGCCAGCGGTTCAAATGGGTCTTAAAACTAACATATTGAACGAGGATACAGGTACTGTTACAGCTTCTTATTTAGAATTGAAAGCTAGGTTGCCATTTACAGCGTATGATGTGATTTCAGGAGAATATGCGAGGGGGACATATTGGGTGCTTGATACGACTCCACCTTCTACTTTGGTTAGTTACCACGATGGTCTTTCAATAACAAGTGGTTTACCTTATTTTGTAACTGCAGGAGTTGGAGTAAGACCAGTAATTACTGTAAAAGGTTCGGATATAGGTTATAATTAATAACTAAAATAATTTATTGGAGATAACGAAAGTTATCTCTTTTTTGTTTTATAAAATAAAAAGTGAAATATGTAGATATGTAGAAATTAAAAATATTTTTAAATAAAAAAATAAGGGTTATCCCTTATTTTAGTTGGAAATGGCTTTTGTTTGTTTATATTCTATTAAGTCTTCTATGTTACAGTTTAAATAATTACATATGCGAGCTAAAACGATTATATCTATTTTTAGTAATTCACCAGTCATAAGTCTTTTTATAACTTTGAAATCTGTATTAGTTTCCCTCATAATTTTATTTATACTAATATTTTTATTAGAAAGTACATTTCTTAATTTAAATAGATAAAAACCATTTTCCATGTCTATTCTTGAAATGTTTTTCATGTTATTCCCTCCATATATTATTTTATCTTCGTGTTAGATATTTGACTAGTGGTTGATAAACTGATACTAAAACTCTTTTTAAATGTTATTGTAGCTGCTATATCAACAATAAATAATATTACAAGTATTAATGTAATTATTTTTGGAATTTTTTTAATAATCTTATCTACTATTGGTTTTAGGTAATATATTAATAATAAGCTACTTAATCCCCATATTAAGGCCATTTCTAATGATGTATAATCTCCAATATTAAATTTATGATTAGAGTAATTCCATAATTCAATATTAAAAATCCACTTTAATAAATAACCTCCTATTGATTCTATTAATGATAATATAATAGAACACGATAAGAATAATAGAATTACTTTAATAATTTTATTTGATTTTAGTTTATTAATATTTTTATTTATAAATAATATTATTATAGTGCCAATTCCATATATTGGAGTCCAATATCCAAATAATATTCCGCTTTCGCCATTTGAATAGAAAAAGCTTTCTATAAAGTGTCCAAAAATAGAAAATATAAAAAAATAATTAATATAGTACATATATTTCACCAATATTATTATGAATAAATAATATCAAAATATATATATTATATTAGAGTTTTTTCAAATAATATTTACAAACTTAAAAAAGTTTGTTATAATCTTAAGCGAGTAAGAAATTTACTCCTTGCTCGAAAGAGCCAAAGACCATAAGGAGGTGTGATATGAGAAATTATGAAATAATGTTCATTGTAAAACCTACAAAAAGCGAAGATGAAATTAAAAAGGTTGCATCTGATTTTCAAAAAGTATTAGAAAATAATGGTGCGAAAGTTACTAATGTTGATGCATGGGGACAAAAAACTTTAGCATACGAAATTAAAGTAGGTAATGAAACTTATAAAAGTGGATATTACTTCGTAGTCAATATTGAAGCAAATGATGATAAGGCTATTAAAGAATTTGATCGTTTAGCTTTAATAAGTAATGATATTATTAGACATTTAATAATAAATAAGGAAGACTAAGAGGTGAATCTATGAATAAGGTAGTATTAATAGGAAGACTTACTGCTAAACCAGAGTTAAGATATACTACATCAAATACAGCTTATGTAAGATTTAGTATTGCAGTAAATAGGAATTTTACAAATGCTGATGGTAAAAGAGATGCAGATTTTATAAATGTAGTAGCTTGGCGAAAACAAGCAGAGACTATATCAAAGTTTTTTGATAAAGGTAATTTAATAGCAATCGAAGGTAGATTGCAAACAGGAAATTATGATGATAAAGATGGAAATAAGAGATATACAGTTGATGTTGCTTTAGATAATTTTGAATTTGTAGAAAGCAAAGCTGCAATGTCAGCTAGCAGTTCTAGTAATTCTAATCCAACACCATATGACTATCAAGATGATGCACAAGGTCAAGAAGTCAATATTGAAAATGATCCATTTGCTGAATTTGGTGATAGTGTTTCTATCATGGATGATAATTTCCTAGATTAATAGGAGGGATAAAAATGGCTGAATTTTTTAGAAAAAAGAAAAAAGTATGTCAGATGTGTGCAGGTAAAGATGTTGATTATAAAAATGTTGAGGTTATAAGAAAATATATAAGTCAAGATAAATGTAAGATTTTACCTAGAAGAATAACTGGTGCGTGCGCTAAACATCAAAGATATATAGCAACACAAGTAAAATATGCTAGACATATGGCATTAATACCATTTGTTAAATAAGGATAATTTATCCTTTTTTTTGTAAATTTTTAGTAATAAGATTTTTTTATTGACAACAAATCTTCTTGCATATATAATATCATGTATCAAAGAAAGGAAAGTTTTTATGAACATATTTAAATTGCTAGAAGAATCAGCTGAAAATAATAAAATAAGTGTTAGCTCACTTTATAGTATTAATTCTTCTAAAACATACGATAGGGTACTTAGTTATCTTTCTAAAAAAGGGATAGAGGTAGTAGATGATTGTACTGTTGAAAGTAATGATATAACGCCTTTACCATATATATATACTAGTTATTTTAGTGATATATCTAAATATCCATTATTAAGTTCAAGTCAAGAAAAAATGTTGTTTTCATCTTATAAAAATGGTGATAATTTTGCTAGGGAGGCATTAGTTAATTGTAATTTAAGATTAGTTGTTCATATTGCTAAGAGATATTATGATTTAGCTAAAATTAATAATATTGAGTTTTTTGAACTTATTCAAGAAGGTAATGAGGGGTTGATAAGAGCTGTAGATATGTTTGATTTAAAGAGAGGTACAAGACTATCTACATATGCTGCTTGGTGGATTAGAAAAAGAATTGTTACTTTTTTAAGTAACTCAAATAATTTTAATAATTTATCAGAAAATAAAGGTTATACATTTAATAGTAAAGAAGAATTAATGGAAAGGTTAGTCAATTCATCAAATACTTATATGGATAATGATGATTTTGAACAAGAATCAGATGATTATTTATCACAATCATATAGGAAAAATTTAAGTTTAGATTGGGTATATGTTGAGGATAATAATATTTCCTTAAAAGATCTTTTCAGTATTCTAGATGATTCAATAGAAAAAGTTAATGATGCTATATATTATGAATATATGTGGAAAGTAATAAAAGAATGTTTAACTGATGTTGAATTTAAAATTATTTTAGATAGGGTTGGTAAAAAAATTGGTTCTTATGGATCAGATGATGTTTTGACTTTGGAACAGATAAGTACTAAGCAAAACATCACTAAGCATGGTGTTGGATTATCAAGAGTTAATAATTTAGAAAAAAAAGCAATGAGAAAAATTAGAAATGTTATATATAAATACTAATTTGATTTATTCAATTAGTATTTTTTTTTAATATACTGTCGACTTCTTTTTTTATGTTATTAGCTGCTCTTCTTAAATTATTATCGTTTATTATATGGGAATTATATTGATTTGCCGTATTATTTCTATTGTTTAATAATTGTTGTTGAGCTGAATTTGTACATAATGCTTGGCCCACCATCATAAACCAATTCCCCAATGAATTTTGTTCTGCAGGAGTTAGGTCATCACATAATAATATACCTATTAAAAATGCAGTTGATGTATAAATAGGTGCGGAAACATTAGGAACTAAATTCATATTCTCACCATTATAAGTATATTTTTGGATGTATGAAATATTGACTTATTTATGTTTTTTTTCTATAATTATCATATGAGAGTAGGCGATATTAATGAGGAAAATTGTGTTAAAAAAAATTAATAAAACTTCTGGCTTTACTTTGGTAGAACTTTTAGGTGTTATTATAATTATTAGTGCTATAATAGCGTTAGTTTTTCCTAATATTGTCGACTTTATAAAGGATAAAAATAATGATATATATAGTTTTAATGAAAGATTAGTATTTAGTGCGGCTGATGATTTTTTACAAAAAAATAAAGATGATTTTGAAAAAAAAGATGGTAATAGTTATTGTATTTCGATAAGAGATTTAGTGGATGAAGGATATTTAAAGGGACCAATAATTTTATCAGATGAATCTGAAGATGATACTGATTTAAAAAGTGTTCAGGCTGATTATAATGATGGTTATAGTTATACTATAAAGGATAACAAGGATTGTGATGAATATATATATGTTGATTCGTATAAAGCACCTGAATTAAATGGTGCGGATCCTAAATTGTATAGAAAAATGGTTCCAATAGTATACGATGAAGATAACGAAGAGTGGGATATAGCAGATAGACAGAATAAATGGTATGATTATACGAAACAAGAGTGGGCAAATGCAGCTATATTAGAAGATGGAGTAAGCGATGAAGTTGGAAAAAGTTTAGATTTAGAAACTGAAGTAAAGGCTATGTTTGTATGGATTCCTAGGTTTTCATATACAATAGGTAATACTTATGGATTTAGAGCAGCAAGCGCAACTGTTCCTAATATAGCGCAACCAGGTGGGATTGATATAAAATTTGTAAGTAGTAATGTTAAGGAATTTGGAACTGCAACTTATACGGGTAATACTCCTAGTGGATGGAGAACTCATCCATCATTTACCTTTGGAGGAAAAGAATTAAGTGGATTTTGGATTGGGAAATTTGATACAACAGGTTCTTTACCTGAACCTACTATTTTACCTGGAAATGAAATTATGTTTGGAATTATAAGTGAACTTTTTAATTCATCTAAAACATTTGGTGATTATATTGGTAATGCAGATTCACATGTAGCTAAAAATTCTGATTGGGGTGCGATGGCGTATTTATCTCAGAGTAAATACGGAAAGTATGGAAATTCAATGTATACATATAAAAATAAAGAAATCTATATAAATATGGATAGTGATTTTATTTCAGGAGCTAGTAATGGTGCAACACAGGAACAAAAAAATGATCCACAATGCCCTTATGATGATATAGCTGATAGAGGAAGTGGAACTGGAAGTTGTGGCGGTGGAGCATCTACAACTGGTAATATATATGGTGTATATGATGTAAGTGGAGCTGGATGGGACGCAGTTATGGGAGTACTTTCAGGAACAGATGGATTACCAAGATCTGGTGAGACTGAGAACAATAATTCTGGTTTTAGTGGAATGCTAGCTGATGGTTCTATGTATGTTGGTGAGGATATGCCAGATCCAAAATATTATGATTTATATATAGCTCCAACTGATCCTAGCAAAAATTTCTTAGAAGCTTGTGGTGGGATATGCTACGGACATGCAATGAGTGAAACTTTATCTCCTACTAATCAAAATGTAGGATGGTATCAAGATTATTATACATTTTTAACTCCTAAAAGTCCTTGGTTAAGGCGTGGTGGCTATCAAGATGGTTTAGCTCAAACAGGAATATTCCAATTTTCTATTATTGAAGGTGGAGAAGATACTTTAACAACACATATAGTTATAACAGATATAGCTGACTAAGGGTTAAAATTGTAAAAAAAATCAACAAATTTTAAAAAAATGTTGATTTTTTTATTTATTTATCGTATAATTCTGTATGTGTGGCGTTGCGTTGATGTGTAAGGTTGCTGACACGCCAGGTTAAGTTGTTATATAAAATATACTTGGATGTCGGGTTTTTACGCGGAGCATGTCTATACTGGATATAGGCGAAGGGAGGATACAAAATGTCAAAGACTAAAGTTCGTATCAAATTAAAAGCGTTTGAACATAAAAGTTTAGACAAAGCTTGCGCTAAAATCGTTGAAACAGTTAAGAGAAATGGAGGAGAAATAGTTGGACCAGTTCCACTACCAACTGAAATTGAAAAAATTACAATTTTAAGAGCTGTTCATAAATATAAAGATTCTCGTGAGCAATTTGAAAGAAGAACACACAAAAGACTAATCGATATCATTGATCCAACAAAGGAAACTATAGAGTCACTAGCTCATTTAGATATTCCAAGTGGTGTTGATATCAAAATAATTAAATAAGGAGGAAAAATATGAAAGGAATCTTAGGTCGTAAAATTGGAATGACTCAAGTGTTTACTGAATCTGGTAAATTAATTCCTGTAACTGTTGTTGAAGTAGAAAAAAATGTAGTAACACAAATTAAAACTAAAGAAAATGACGGTTATGATGCAATTCAATTAGGTTTTGGAAATACTAGAGAAAAGTTAGCGACTAAAGCTTCTGCTGGACATACAGCAAAAGCACAAACTACACCTAAGCGCTTCTTTAGGGAAATAAAAGGTGTAGATGTCAATTCATATACTCTTGGACAAGAAATTACAGCTGATATTTTCACTCCAGGAGAAGTGGTTGATGTAACTGGAACTACAAAAGGAAAAGGGTTCCAAGGTGTTATTAAAAGACACGGACAAAGTAGAGGACCTATGGGACATGGTTCACATTATCATAGAAGACCAGGTTCAATGGGAACAATGAGACCAATGCGTGTTTTCAAAGGTAAAAAACTTGCTGGACACATGGGTACACTAACAGTAACTATTCAAAATCTTGAAGTAGTTGCAGTTGATACTGAAAACAATGTAATATTAATAAGCGGAAATATACCAGGACCTAAAAAAGGTTTAGTAGTTATAAGAAGTGCAGTTAAAGCTAATGGGAAAGTAAATGATATGGAAAGTTTAGTTTCTTATGAAACTTTAGAACCTGCTACTCAAGAGACTTTGGAAACAGTAGAATCTAGTGTTACTGAAGAAGAAACACCAGTAGTTGAAGAAGTTGTAGAAGAAGCTGAATCTACTAAGGATACAATTAGTAGGGAGGATACAAATGAGTAAGATAGATGTATTAAACACAAACGGTGAAAAAGTAAAAGATATTACATTAAATAAAGATGTTTTTGGTATTGTACCAAACGATGCTGTATTATATGATGCTATTAAATTAGCTCAAAATAATGCAAGACAAGGAACAAGAGGTGTTAAGGGTCGTTCTGATGTTTCTGGTGGTGGAAGAAAACCTTGGAGACAAAAAGGAACAGGACGCGCTCGTCAGGGTTCTACAAGAGCACCACATTGGTATCACGGTGGTTGGGCATTTGGCAACCAAGTAAGAAATTATGAAACAAAACAAAACAAAAAAGAAAGAGCTTTAGCATTGAAATCGGCTTTAGCTTATAAGGTAATTAACAAGGAATTAATTGTTGTTGATGAATTTAATTTACAATCTAATAAAACAAAAGATATGAAAAATATTTTAAATAATTTTAAAGTTGAAAGAAATGTATTAATAGTTGTTTCAGAATTAAACGATAATATTATTTTAGCTACTCGTAATTTAAAAAATGTATTATTATTAGAAGCTAGTGAAATAAATGTATTAGATTTAATTTCAGCTAATTTAGTTATAGCTGAGGAAGCTGCTATTAAAGAAATAGAGGAGGCTTTAGTATAATGAATAATTATAGAGATGTTATAAAAGCTCCGATTATTACTGAAAAAACTGCAACTTTGAGTCAAAATGGCAATGTTATTACATTCAGTGTTGATCCTAAGGCTAACAAAACACAAATTAAACAAGCTGTTGAAAAAGTGTTTGATGTTAAGGTAGAAAGCGTTAATACAATAAATGTTAAACCTAAAACTAAAAGAGTTGGACGCTATTATGGATTAACAAATAGAAAGAAAAAAGCTGTAGTTAAGTTAAAAGAAGGAAGTTCAATAGAACTTAACTAATCTAAAGGAGGAAATACAATGGCAATCAAAAGTTATAAATCAACAACTAATGGTAGACGTGGTATGACTACTTTAGATAATAGTAATGAATTAACTAAAGTAGCACCAGAAAAATCATTATTAGTTACATTAAAGAAAAATGGTGGACGTAATAATCAAGGAAAAATAACTGTTCGTCATCAAGGTGGCGGAGCTAAAAGAAAGTATCGTATTATTGATTTTAAAAGAAATAAAGATGGCGTTGTTGGAACTGTTGCATCTATAGAATACGATCCAAATAGAACCGCTAATATTGCTCTAATTAAATATTCTGATGGAGAAAAAACTTATATAATTGCTCCAAAAGGACTAAAAGTTGGAGATAAAATCGAAAGTGGTGAAAAGGCAGATATCAAAATTGGTAACTGTTTACCACTAGCTAATATTCCAGAAGGTACTTTAGTTCATAATGTTGAATTAAAATCTGGTAAAGGAGCGCAATTAGCTCGTTCTGCAGGTTCAAGTGTTCAAATACTTGGATTTGAAGGTAAATATGCTTTACTTCGTTTAACTAGCGGTGAAGTTCGTAAGGTATTAAGTACTTGCCGTGCTGTTATCGGTGAAGTTGGAAATGAAGATTATGAATTAGTAAATTTGGGTAAGGCTGGAAGAAAAAGACATATGGGAATTAGACCAACAGTTCGTGGATCAGTTATGAACCCTAATGATCACCCACACGGTGGTGGTGAAGGTAGAGCTCCAATAGGACATAAAGGACCTCTTACACCTTGGGGTAAACCAGCACTTGGATATAAGACTCGTAAGGGTAAAAAACAATCAGATGACTTAATAGTACATCGCCGTAAATAATAGGAAAGGATGGTATACATGGCTAGAAGTTTAAAAAAAGGACCTTTTGTAGACGATAGTTTAATGAAAAAGGTAAAAAAGGTAAATGAATCTGAAAAAAAAGAAGTTATTAAAACTTGGTCACGCCGTTCAACAATATTTCCTGAATTTATAGGTAACACATTTGCAGTTCATAATGGAAAAGAATTTATTCCTGTATATATCACTGAGGATATGGTAGGACATAAATTAGGTGAATTTGCTGCTACTCGTAAATTCGGTGGTCATGGCGATGACAAGATTAAGAAATAAAAAACCTAGGAAGGAAGGAATTTATGGAAGCAAGAGCAATCGCAAAGGGACTTAGAATCCCACCACGCAAAGCCCGTTTAGTAATAAATTTAATTCGCGGTAAAGATGTGGCAGAAGCAGATAGAATTTGTAGGAATTACAACAGCGAAGCTGCTAGATTAACTTTAAAAGTGTTAACTTCTGCTGTGGCAAATGCTGAAAACAACTTAGGTTTAGATAAAACTAAATTATATGTTAAAGAGGCGTTTGTTGACGAAGGACAGACACTAAAAAGAATGAGATTTGGATCAAGAACTCATGTGGATCCAATTAAAAAAAGAACAAGTCATATTACAATTGTTGTAAGTGATAAAAACTAAGGTAAAGGAGGAAAACTTGTGGGTCAAAAAGTTAGTCCAATAGGACTTAGAATAGGCGTTAACAAATCTTGGCAATCAAATTGGTATGCTGAAGGCAAAGATAATGCTAAGTATTTAAACAATGATAACAAGATTCGTAAAATGTTAGAGAAAAAACTAAAAGACGCATCAGTTTCAAGTATTCTTATTGAAAGAGACAAAAAAAAGACTAATGTTGTTATAAACACAGCTAAACCTGGAGTTGTTATTGGTCACGGTGGAGATGAAATAGAGAAATTAAAAAATGAATTATCAAAATTAGTTGACGAAAATATTCAAATATCTATAAAAGAAGTTAAAAATCCAGATTTAGATGCTGCTATAGTAGCGGAAAATATTGCGCGTCAAATAGAAGGGCGTGTATCATTTAGAATTGCTCAAAAAAGAGCTATTAGAAATACAATGAAAGCAGGAGCAAAGGGAATTACAACTTCTGTATCTGGCCGTTTAGGTGGAGCTGATATGGCTCGTACTGAAGGTTATACTGAAGGTAGTGTTCCTCGCCATACTTTAAGATCTGACATAGATTATGCTTGGAAAGAAGCAGATACTACTTATGGTAAAATAGGTGTAAAAGTTTGGATTTGTAAAGGAGATATACTTCCTGCTAAAAATAAGGGAGGTAATAAAGATGGCAGTAATTCCAAAAAGAACTAAATATCGTAATGTACATCGTCTTCCTTATGAAGGAAAAGCAAAAGGAAATACTAAGGTTAACTTTGGTGAATACGGATTAATGGCACTTGAAGGAGCTTGGATAACAGATAGACAAATCGAAGCTGCCAGGGTTGCAATGACTCGTTATATGAAGCGTGGAGGAAAAGTATGGATAAATATTTTCCCACATCTTTCATTAACAAAAAAACCACTTGAAACTCGTCAAGGTAAAGGTAAAGGTTCTCATGATGCATGGGTTGCAGTAGTAAAAGAAGGAAAAGTTATGTTTGAAATAGCTGATGTAAGTGAAGAAACAGCTCGTGAAGCTTTCAGACTTGCTATGCATAAACTTCCTATCAAATGTAAATTTGTAAAGAAAGAAAGTGGTGATTCTAATGACTAATAAAGAAATAAGAGAATTATCTAATGAAGAAATACTTTCAAAAATAGAGGAAGCAAAAGAAGAATTATTTAACTTGCGTTTTCAACAAGCAACAGGGTCTTTGGAAAAACCTTCAAGAATAACAGAATTAAGGAAGTTAGTAGCTCGTATGAAAACGATATTACGCGAAAGGGAGCTAGCTAATAAAGCTTAATAATAGGAGGAATTTATGGAAGAGAAAAGTACACATCAATTGGTTGGAACTGTTGTAAGTGATGTTAATGATAAAACTATTACAGTTTTAGTAGAAACTTATAAAAACGATAGATTATATGGAAAAAGAGTTAAATATTCTAAAAAATATACTGTACATGATGAGAAAAATGAGGCAAAAAAAGGCGATAGAGTTCTTATTGCCGAAACTAGACCTATATCTAAAACTAAACATTTCCGTTTAGTAAGAGTTATAGAAAAAGCAATTATTTTATAATTGAACGAGTGAAGGAGGATAATATATGATTCAACAAGAAAG